>NZ_JBGTFM010000117.1:0-14400 GCF_041747255.1 Blastomonas sp.
CAGAGCTGCCGGTGCCCGCAGAAGTCGCGCGGGTGCTCGCCGATGTGCGGCTGTCGAATGCGGCAGGCCAGCGCCAGGCATTGTGGGAGGCCGAGTGCGCGCGCGTCGCACTGGGCGATTATCCGCGACGGGTCGTGCTGCTCAAGGGCACGGCGTTTGCGGCGGCGGGCTATGACGCAGCGCAGGGGCGCAGCATCGGCGACCTTGACATTCTGGTTGAACGCGCGGGTCTCGATCAGGTGGAAGCGCTGCTGCTCGCGGCGGGCTGGGAGTGGGTGAAGCCCGATCCTTATGACGATGCCTATTACCGCCAGTGGATGCACGAGCTGCCGCCGCTGATCCATGCGGAGCGCGACCGGATGATCGATGTGCACCACACCATCCTGCCGCTGACCGCAAAGCCTACGCCGGTCGCGGCGGCGCTGATCGCCGATGCCCGCGCGTTGCCCTCAGGCCTGTATGTGCTCTCCCCCGCCGACATCATCTGCCACGCCGCCGCGCATCTGATTGCCGATGGTGATCTGTCGGGCGGGATGCGAAACCTGTGGGACATCGACCGGCTGGTGAGGCAGTTTGTGGTTGAGGAACCGGGTTTTTCAGAAGCGCTGACGGATCGTGCGCGGCTGCATGGGCTGACCGAAGCGGTGTCGCGGGCGCTTCGACTGTCGACGCAGCTGTTCGGCACGCCTATCGTTTTCCGGCGAACGCCGGAATCCAGTAGTCAGATCGCACAATCTCGCCCTCGGCTCCGGCTTGCGCCGGAGAACGGTACCGACAAACGCCAAGTCAGCGACCGCCTGTTCCTCCGCCGCATCACCGCAGTCGATGGCTGGGGGCGCAAGACACGCAAGCTCACCCGTCAGGCATTTTTCATCCGCTCGCACGCACTGCGCATGCCGCCGTTGATGCTCGCGCGCCACCTGTGGACCAAATGGCGCAAGGGGCACCGAGGCTGACTAAAGTCTGCGGCCCATGCTGACCCTCGGTTCCTTGGTATAGCCAAGGCGCGAATAGAAAGCCGCAACTGCCTTTTTGGTATCGCGCACCTGCAAATTGACCTTGGTGCATCCCAGTTCGCGCAGGGCATCTTCTGCTGTTCTCACCAGCTGCGTTCCTATGTCGTGTCGCTGGACGGTGGGCAGCACGGCCACCGCATAGAGCCAGCCGCGATGGCCATCATAGCCCGCCATGATGCTACCGACCACGCGCTCATCGTCGACCGCCACCCAAAACAGCTCGGGTTGAAATGCGAGCTTCTGCGGAATCGCTATCGCCGCGCAATTATTTGGCGGGTCGTCAGGAAAGCAGGTGGACCACACATGGTCCACCCCGGAAAAATCGCGTGGCTCGAACTGCCGGATAGTTACAGACAAGCAATTCGCTCCAGCGTCGGCATGAACTCGTCGTAGTGGTCGATGATCGCATCAGCGCCCAGTTCGTCAACAGGCTGGTGCAGGAAACCAAAACTTACCGCCACGCAAGGGATCCCCGCATTATGCGCGGCCATCACGTCATAGATGCTGTCGCCGATGAACGCGGCGGGGGTGACCCCCGGCTCACCGCCGCAGCGGCGGATCATTTCGTCGATCGGCGCGCGGTCGGGCTTGGCCTTGCCCTTGCCCATCGTGTCGCCGCCGATCACCGCACCAAAGCGGTCGATCAGGCCAACCTGAGTGAGCAGCTTGAGCGCGAACCGCTCATATTTGTTGGTCACCACCGCCATCTTGACCCCCATTGCATCGAAGCGCGCCATCGCATCGAGCAGACCGGGATATGGCGGTGAAGCTGAGCCGAGATGCGCGCCATAATGATCGAGCAGCACCGGAAGATAGTCGCGCAGCGCCTGCGGATCTCTGTTGCCCGCCCGCTCAAGCCCGACCTGCAGCATATGCTTTGCGCCCAGCCCAACCATCGGCTTGATCTCGTCCAGCGTGAGCGGCGGCAGCCCTGCCAGCGCCAGCGTATGGTTGACTGACGCGGTCAATTCGGGGCTGGTATCGAGCAGGGTGCCATCCAGGTCGAAGCCTATGATCTGGTAAGGAAAATCTGTCATGGCCGCTGCGATGGCCCGAAAAGGGTGGCAGATGCAAGCGGATCGTGGCAAGGCGCACGGCATCTGCTTTGGGAAACGCGGAGAATTTGACGATGGGCGAGCAGGCGCTGGCAGCAATCATACTGGCGGCGGGCCAGGGCACGCGTATGCGGTCCGATCTGCACAAGGTGCTGCATCCGATTGCGGGTCAACCGATGCTGCACCACCTGCTCGCCAGCTTTGATGCGGTGGGGGCCGCAGAGCAGGTCGTCGTGGTTGGTGCGCGACGCGAGCAGGTCGAGGCCTCGGTGGCGGGTCGCGGGGTGCGCATCGCGCATCAGGCCGAACAGTTGGGCACGGCCCACGCGGCGCTGCAGGCCAAAGACGCGCTGGCGGGCTTTGATGGCATCGCAATCGTATGTTTTGGTGATACGCCATTTCTGAAGCCGGAGACGATCCGGCGGCTGGCCGACCGGCTGCTGGCTGAAGATGCGCCGCGCGTCGCAGTGCTCGGCTTTGTTCCCGATGACGCCAAGGCCTATGGCCGCATCATCGCACGGCTTGATGGCACGATCTCGAAAATGGTGGAGTTCAAGGACGCGAGCAAGCAGGAGCGCGCGGTCAAGCTCTGCAATTCGGGGGTTACGGCGGTGCGGGCCAGCGATCTTTGGGGGCTGCTCGAACGCGTCGGCAACAACAATGCGGCGGGCGAATACTATCTGCCCGATATCGTCATGCTGGCGATTAAGGATCACGACAGTGCTGTGGTGGTGGAAACCGACGCGGACGAACTTATCGGCATCAATTCGCGCGCCGAGCTGGCCGAGGCCGAGCGTATCTGGCAGGCGCAGCGCCGCGCACAGGCGATGGCCGATGGAGCGACCTTGATTGCACCAGAGACCGTCTGGTTCGCCTTCGATACAGTGATTGGCCGCGATGTATTGATCGAGTCCAACGTCGTGTTCGGCCCCGGGGTCAGCGTCGCCGACGGGGCAACCATCCACGCCTTCAGCCATATCGCGGGAGCGACCATCGGCGAGGGTTGCGCGGTCGGCCCGTTCGCGCGGCTGCGCCCCGGCGCGCGCCTGGAGCAGGGGGCCAAGGTCGGTAATTTCGTCGAGATGAAGAATGCGGTGCTGGGGGTCGGTGCCAAGGCCAGCCACCTTACCTATCTTGGCGATGCCACGGTCGGTGCCAATGCCAACATCGGCGCGGGCACGATCACCTGCAACTACGATGGCTATTTCAAATATCAGACGGTGATCGGCGAAGGCGCGTTCATCGGATCAAACAGCGCATTGATCGCCCCGGTCACCATCGGCCGCGATGCGATTGTCGCAGCAGGCAGCGCGGTGTCGCGCGATGTCGCGGATGGCGAGATGCGCATGGTGCGGGCAGAACAGCTGGTCAAGCCGGGTTGGGCGGATCGGTTTCATGATACCATGAAAAAGCGCAAGGCAGACCGGGCAAAGCCTTGACATGATATCATGATATGATATCAGTATATCATTATGCGCATTCTAGCAAATGAGGACCGATAACGGCATACAGCTGCTCGACCAATCAGTTGCGGGCCAAAGCTGGTTGGGTGCGCAGGGTTTGGCCATGATCTTCCGCTGGTATCGCTCGCAATATGAGAACAGACCATGAGAATCCTCACCGAAATTCCAGATGACGATGTTCAGAAGCTTGATGCGCTGGCGGCCAAAAGCAAGCGGTCACGTGCCGCCGCGATCCGTGAGGCAGTCAAGCTGTATCTTATCCAGAACGGGGATGACCGAAGCTGGATCGACAAAGGATTTGGGCTTTGGGCGGACAGGGATGACATTCCAGACGGCGTTGAATACCAGCGCGCCATGCGCGAAGATCGCCGACCTTATGAAGACATTTAACGCGTGTCTGCGCCGTTTTTCGATACCAATATCATCATCGACTGGCTGAAACGCCGTCCCCAGGCCTATTCCGAGATTGCGCGTTATCCCTCACATCGTATCAGCCGGATCGTGTGGACCGAGGTGCTGGCGGGGGAGGCGTTGGAAGCGCGCCGGTCGGTGCAGGACGCACTGTCGCACTTTGAGATGGTGGAGATCGATCAGCGGATTGCATTTGCCGCCGCCGACATTCGCTATCGCACCAAGATGAAACTGATGGATGCTTATATTCTTGCGACGGCGCAGGTGAATGGCGCGATCTTGATTACTCGAAATACCAAGGATTTTCCGGCAGAGATTCCGGGCATCCGAGTTCCCTATCTGCTTTGAAAGGCTCTTAAATCGATGTGCGGAATCGTTGGAATCCTGGCCCGGCGTGATGTCGTAGGCGATCTGGTCGATGGCCTTAAGCGTATGGAATATAGGGGGTATGATTCAGCGGGTGTTTGCACTGTCCATGATGGCCAGCTGGTGCGCAGGCGCGCCGAGGGCAAGCTGCGACATCTGGTCGATGTGCTGGCGCACGACCCCGCACCCGGTCATGTCGGCATCGCGCACACCCGCTGGGCGACGCACGGCGCGCCGACGACGTCCAACGCGCACCCGCATGCCACCAGCGAGGTTGCACTGGTCCACAACGGCATCATCGAGAACTTCAAATCGTTGCGCGATGCGCTGATTGCACGCGGCCGCGTGTTTGAGAGCGAGACCGATACCGAGGTGGTCGCGCATCTGGTGAGCGAGCGGATCGAAGCGGGGGACAGCCCGCAGGACGCCGTCAAGGCCGTGCTGCCGCAGTTGCGCGGTGCCTTTGCGCTGGCAATTGCGTTCCGCCAATACCCCGATCTGCTGATCGGCGCGCGACTGGGCTCGCCGCTGGTGCTGGGCTATGGCGATGACGAGACCTATTTGGGTTCCGACGCGCTTGCGCTCGCGCCGCTGACGCAGCGGATTGCCTATCTCGAAGAAGGCGACTGGGTGGTGCTGACCCGCGAGGGCGCGCAGATCTATGATGTCGACAACAATCCGGTCGAGCGCGAGGTCACATTGTCGGGCGTCACCGGCGCGCTGATCGACAAGGGCAACCACCGCCACTTCATGCAAAAGGAGATTTTCGAGCAGCCGGTAGTCGTGGCGCAAACGCTGCAAAGCTACATCCGCTCGGTCGAGCAGATGGTGTCGCTGCCGCAGATGGACTTTGAACTCTCGGCGATCAACCGGGTAACGATTATCGCGTGCGGTACCGCGTCCTATGTTGGCCTGATCGGCAAATACTGGATTGAGCAGCTGGCACGGGTCCAGGTCGAGGTCGATGTCGCGTCAGAATACCGGTACCGCGAGCCGGTGTTGACCGAGGATATGCTCGGCGTGGTCGTCTCACAATCGGGCGAGACTGCCGATACCTTGGCGGCGCTGCGCCACATGAAGGCGGGCGGCGTGACCACGGCGGGAATCATCAACGTGCCGACCAGCTCGATGGCGCGCGAGGTCGATCTGCTGCTGCCCACCCATGCCGGACCGGAGATCGGGGTTGCATCGACCAAGGCGTTCACCTGCCAGCTGGCGGTGATGGCGGCGCTGGCGGTCAATCTGGCGCGTGCCAAGGGTCGCCTGACCCGCGAGCAGGAGGCCGAGATCGTCCGCCATCTGATTGAGGCCCCGGCGGCGATC
This sequence comes from Blastomonas sp., assembly GCF_041747255.1. Classification (GTDB taxonomy): domain Bacteria; phylum Pseudomonadota; class Alphaproteobacteria; order Sphingomonadales; family Sphingomonadaceae; genus Blastomonas. Next base: position 5,635 of record NZ_JBGTFM010000117.1, read on the forward strand.
AACGAGGCCTTGGGCCATGACGCGGAGATCGAGGCAATGGCGCACACCATCGCGCAGGCGCGCGACGTGCTGTATCTGGGGCGCGGGCCGGACTATGCGATGGCGCTGGAAGGGGCGCTGAAGCTTAAGGAAATCAGCTACATCCATGCTGAAGGATATGCCGCTGGCGAGATGAAGCACGGCCCCATCGCGCTGATCGATGAGGCGGTGCCGGTGATCGTGATCGCGCCCTCCGGCCCGCTGTTTGAAAAGACGGTGAGCAACATGCAGGAGGTGCGCGCGCGCGGCGGCAAGGTGGTGCTGATCTCGGACCGCGAGGGGCTGGTGGAAGCTGGCAAGGGCTGCCTTGCCACCATCGAAATGCCCAAGGTCCACCCGCTGATCGCGCCATTGGTCTATGCTGTGCCGGTGCAACTGCTCGCTTATCACGTTGCCGTCGCCAAGGGCACCGATGTCGACCAGCCGCGCAATCTGGCCAAATCGGTGACGGTGGAATAGGCTGGCAACGGCCCGCCCCGAATTACTGGGGCAGGCTGTGCTGCAGGAAGAACGTCAGCATCGCGCGCGATGCATCAGGGCCGCTTGAGTCGGTGTAGCTGCCCGATGTGTCGCCGCCAGACCATGCGTGGCCTGCGCCGTGGATGGTCCATTCCTCAATCAACGACTGATCATCCGGCCCATAGCTGATGGTGCGAGAATAGTTGCGATTGCCTTGCGACACCCCTTTTTCGGTGCGCGTCGTCAGGGGCGTGTCGCTGCGCAGCGTCGCCGCGGCCACAATCTGCGCGCTGTTGACCGCATGGACGGTGGTGTCGCTGTCGCCATGGAAGGTGATCACCGGAACAAACCGTTCGTCTGCGGTTTGCGCTGAAGCCTTCATACCGCCACTGCGCATTGCCGAAAACGCCGTCCACATGCTGCTTGCTGCGCCGCACGCCAGCCCGGAGTGGATGCCGATAGCGGCATAGACATCGGGATAAACCGAACCCATGATCGCCGCTGCTGCGCCGCCTGCTGACAGGCCCGCCACATAGATTCGCGCCGGGTCTGCATCGTGATCGCGTATCACCGTGCGGGTGACGGCGGCGATCAGCGCGGGCTCGCCGCGGTCACGCTGCTGGTCGCCGGGCTTGAACCAGTTCCAGCATTTTTTCATGTTGGCAGCGGCGGGCTGGCATGGATAGGCGACGATAAAGCCGAGCTCGTCAGCAAGCGCGTTCATGCCGGTGCCGCGCGCAAAATCCTGCGGGTCTTGGGTGCAGCCGTGCAGCATCACGACCAGCGGCATGGCAGGCGTCGCACCTGCGGGCAGATAAAGCCAATAGGTCATCGCGCCTTCCAGCCCGGCATAGCAGCGCTCCTCAAAGCGGCTGTGTACGGCTGATTCCGGGCGACGGGCCGTTGCAGGCTTGGCAGTGGTTTTGCGAAAGTTCGGCGCAAGCGCGATCCGGCGCGGTGTCACGTCGATCACCTCGCCCTCAGGGGCAACGGGCGTCGACGTACGTGGGCTGGCGTAGCCGCTGCCGCCGCCGATCAATGTCGACTGGATCAGCCGCGTTGCCGCGTGCAGCCTGCCGGAACGGGTCAATCGTAATGCTTCCGCCATGGCGGGTTGCAGTTTCATCATGGGTCTCATCCTGAAATGGGGGGTGTTGACGCCGGGTTACCCGGTTCTGTCGGCCAGCGCGGTTTTTACCGCTGTGCTGGCGTGAAAAGCGCCGAGCACGGTCACCGAACGTATCGTGCGCCGTGCGAGGTCCGCTGGTACATCATCGGCAATTGTTGCCAGGCCCAGCACATTAATATCCAGCATGATCCCTTGTGCTACGGCATCTTCAAGCTGGCTGCGTGTAAAATGGCGTATGCCAAGATCAAGAGCACTACGCACCTGCGAGCGCTGCGTTGCCTCAGAATGGCGTTCAATCTGATTGCGGATCGCGGTGCGAATGAAATCGCTGCGATTGGCGAAGAATCCTTCGCGTACCAGCAGATCGATGTTGCCAAGATCAACGAAGCCGACGTTGATCGTGATTTTTTCGCTGTCGGCTCTCGGCTTCAGCCTGTGCACGTTGTTATCCAATGAACATCCCTCTAGCATCCATGTGGATGGTATATGGATGGAATATGACGATTGCAAGGAATGGAGTGCAGGTCTGCGACGAGCCGAGTGGGCGCGAAATGCTGAGGCATCGCCGATGGAAATCGTTGTCGGAAGGTGGGCGGCTTTCCGCTTTGACTGAAAGCTAGCCTGTCAGACATTTAGAAATAGAATGGCAGGGAGGTGTGCGGGCACCTCCCTGCCAAACGGATTTAGCGACCGCCTTCCATCGCGTGCTTGATGTCGCGCATCTGGTCATGGCCCTGGCGGACCGAAGCATAGCATTCGCGGATCACACCCGAAACTTCCGGCGACAGATCGGTGTCGGCCATGGCTTCTTCATATTTCGCCTTGATGTGATCTTCGCCGCGTTCAACTTCGTTGACGATTGCCTTGTCATCCTTGCCGGTCACCACCGACTTGAGGTTGACAAACACCCGGTGCGCGCCGGCCAGCATCGTGCCGTCATCTTCGGGTTCGCCACCAAGCCTGCGTACTTCGCCCTGCAAGGTGGTCATAACCTCGCGGCGTTCAGCCGCGCGTTCGATAAAAATCGATCCGAAGCGACCACTTTCTGAATCCTTGGCGGCTTCTTCATAGCCATCAGCGCTGTCAATCGTGGTTGCAATCAACGAATTCAACGTGGAGATGTCATTGGAATTGCTGGTCATTTCATAGCCTTCTTGCATACAAATTTATTAGCAGATCGATGGAACAATTTACCGACTTGCTAAACAGAACAAACACTGCTCTGCTGCTTATGGAAGTTTATGATGACACGTGTTGATATCTTATAATACAGGTTAACTTTGTAACTATTTTTTTAGATACGCAACTACTGTTGATGGCGTGCGTAAATGTTGGTTTGGGCCGTAATTAATCATATTATTCCGTGCTAGATGTTCATGCAGCAAGTCGCTCCGGGCTGATTTTCAGCGTTATCACCAGTCCGCTTTCGGCCCAGTCATAGTCGATGGAGCCGCGCAAATGGCCCTTGACGCTGCGTTCAACCAGCTTGCTGCCATAGCCTGCCTTATCTTCCGGGGCTTTGACCTTCGGTCCGCCACGCTCGGTCCAGACGATTGTGACCGCCTGATCATGCGCCGAACAAGCGACGTCGAGCGTGCCGGTATCGACCGACAGCGCGCCATATTTGAGCGAGTTCGTGGCAAGTTCATGCACGATCAGCGCAAAGATGGTGGTGGCCGAATCGCCGACGCTCATGCGTGGCACGGATACCCGGATGCGTCCGCTGAACGCGCCAAGATCATCATACGGGGCCAGCAGCACCGTCAGCAGATCCCCCAGCAGCGCCGATGCCGCCATCGTTTGCCCCGGCACAGGGCGCACAAGATCATGAGCACGGCCAAGTGCCGTCAGCCTCAACGTCAGCTCCTCTGCCATCTCGGCGGTCGTCTGGGTTGATCGCGATGTGATGACCGCCAGCCCCGAGGCGATGGCGAGCAGGTTTTTGACGCGGTGGCTCATTTCGCCCGCCAATAATTCGCGCCCCTCTTCGGCCTGTTTGCGACCGGTGACGTCAAGAAAGATGCCAAACATGATTCGTTTGACGATTCCTGCATCGTCACCCTGACCGCGTGCGGATATCCATTTGAGTTCATCGCCGATTATGATCCGGAAATCGATCTCATAGGGACCGACAATCGCGCGCGTCGCATTGAAAGCAGCGCGAACGCGGTCCCGATCCGCAGGGTGAATGTGCGCTGACAAATCTTCGAAGCTTACATCGGTCGCATGCGGAATGCCCCAAAGGTCGTAGGCGCGATCATCCATGGTCAGCGCATCGGTATCGACATTCCACGACCAGAGCGTAACCCCTGCCGCCTGGACGGCGCGCACCAGATTGTCCGGGTCCCACAAAAGCGGCGTCGGCGATTCGACTTTGGCTGGCACTGCAATTCCTAAACACTGTTGCAGCGCGGTCACGTCATGCGCCGCGTACAGCGTCACATTAGGCGCAGTGGCTGCGCATAGAAACCGCCAAATCGGCAATTGGCGGTGATGGAACGGCAAGATTCTGTTTTTTAGATAAAAATCTCAAGGGGGAGGCGATTGCAGGTTTCGCGGTTCAGCATCGAAAGTTGCAATTTCTGCAAGTGCAAGGAATGAAATTGCACTTGTTTGGCCACATCCTGTGACTATTTGGCACTTCGGAGCAGGGATGTCTGCACGGCCAATTTCTACATCAAGCAGGAGTTTGTCATGCGTATCGCCTTTAATCTGGCAGCGGCTTTTGTCAGCAGTGCCATCGTAATACTTGCAGTGATCTGAACCCAACGCGTCCTTTAAAATTGACGAGGGTTCCGAACCCACCCATTTACCACCGCATCGCATTGCGAACTGCACTGGTAACTGGGTGGGGCCACGTCTTGCACGGCCCACGCGCCGCGTGGATCCATCCGGCGTCCATGTCGGCACCGATCAATAATCGCTCCTAATCAAACATGGCGATGTCACGGTTACTGTTCGCTAACCCAATACGGTTATGGCGGTGCTCGTGAGCAATCAGAAACCTCTGCTGTCGTCGCCCGCTGGCCTGCCCGTTCTGGCAGTGCTTGGGCTCCGCAATCCTGCTGAAGCGGATTGGGATCATTTTCGCGCGATCCAGTATACCGGTCTCAGCCGTTATGCGATTTCGCGGGTGATGACCAATCTGGTGCTTGGAACATTGGTGTGCCAGTTGTTCGCTGGTATAGTCCCCGGCCTCTATCTGGTGGGCTGGATGGTCATGCTTGGCCTCGCCCTTTATTTTCCCGCGATCGTTTATCGTCAAAGCGGCATGGCCAACCATGACCATGTGGCGCGTCGGTTTGTGTTGCAGCTCGTTGCTGCGACCAGTCTGATTGCGCTGGTGTGGACCATACCGATCCTGGTGTTCGCGCCGATGGCAGGGCCTGTTGAACTGGCGACGGTCTGGACAATTCTGGCCGCGCTGGTCGTTGGCGGCACTTTGCTGCTCAATGCGCTGCCGCTCGGTGCAGTGCTCTTCAATCTGGTACTGATGGGTGCGTCGATGATTGCCTATTGGCAGGTTGGCAACATGGTCACCATTGGCGCGATTGCGTGTTTTTCAATCTTGCTGGCGCTCTCCGGCTTTGAAAATGCGCGCGCCTATCTGCTGTTCAAGGTGTCTGAATTCGGTTTGGCCGAAAAGGAAGAGGTTGTCAGCCTGCTGCTGCGTGAATTTGAGGAAGGAGATGCCGACTGGCTGTGGCAGATCGACAAGCAGCGCCGGATAGTCAATGTCAGCCAGCGTTTTGCCTTTGCCGCTGGAATGGAAGCACAAGCGCTTGAGGGCATGTTGTTGACCCAGCTGATCGCGGGCAAAAACTGGGAGAGCGGCAAGCTGCCCTCAAGCCTGCATATGCTCGCCGACAAGCTGACCAAGCGCGAAAGCTTCTCCAACCTGATCGTCAAGATGCAGGGTGAAACTGCAGTGCGCTGGTGGGAGCTTTCGGCATCCCCGAAATTTGACGATGCCGGAGGGTTCATCGGATTTCGCGGCGTCGGTTCGGATGTGACCGAATCGCGCGAGAGCGCTGAAAAGATCGCGCGCATGGCCCGGTTCGATACCCTGACCGGATTGCCCAACCGCCTGCAGATCACAGAGGCGCTCGACCTTGCAATTTCGGAATGCGAAAAGTGGAACTGCCGTTGCGGCTTCCTGATGCTCGATCTCGATCGCTTCAAGTCGGTCAACGATACTTTGGGCCATGTGGTCGGCGACCGGTTGCTGGCGCAGGTGTCGCTGCGGCTGCGCTCGCTGATGGGCAAGAACGAGATGTGCGGCCGGCTCGGCGGTGACGAGTTTGCCGTGGTGATGCGCGATCTTGGCGACAGCCAGCGCCTCAGCGAACTGGCCGGCCGCATTGTCGATGTACTCTCGCGGCCTTATGAGGTGGACCAGCATACGTTGTTTATCGGCGCGAGCATCGGCAGCGCCATCGGCCCGCGCGATGGTCGCACCGTAGAAATGCTGATGCGCAGCGCCGATCTGGCGCTGTATCGGTCAAAGGACCAAGGTGGCGGCCGCCACAATGCCTATGAGCCGCAGCTTCACAGCCATGCCGAAGAGCGCCGGGTGATGGAAATCGCACTGCGCAAGGCGCTGGAAAAGGACGAGTTTACTCTCGCATTCCAGCCGGTGGTTGACGCGGCGAGCGAATCACTGGTCGGGTTCGAAGCGCTGCTGCGCTGGTTCAACCCTGAATTTGGCCAGGTTTCGCCGAGCAAGTTTATCCCGCTGGCGGAAGACGCGCGGCTGGTCGTGCCCATCGGCAACTGGGTGCTGCACCGCGCCTGCAAAGAGGCGGTGCTGTGGCCGGGCAATATCAAGGTCGCGGTCAATGTCTCGGCTGAACAGCTTTATGAAGCCGATTTTATCGAGACGGTCGTCGAAGCGCTGTCCGAGAGCGGGCTTTCGCCGCAGCGACTTGAGCTTGAAGTGACCGAAAGCGTGTTCCTGCGCGAAGGCTCGCGCGCCAGCGAAACGCTCGACGGCATTCTGGCGCTCGGCGTTGGACTGTCGCTCGACGATTTCGGCACCGGCTATTCCGCGCTGGGCTATCTCAGCAAGACGCGTTTCACCACGATCAAGGTTGATCGCAGCTTTGTGCAGGGGGCGGCGAGGGATCTGCCGGAAAGCATCGCCATTATCCGTGCGGTGGTGGCGATGGCCGATAGCCTTGGCATGTCGACAACGGCCGAAGGCGCTGAGACGCAGCACGAGGTGGACATCATCCGCGGGCTGGGCTGCAAGAAAATCCAGGGCTATTTTTATGGGCGGCCGATGGGCGCCGACGATGTCCACGATCTGTTTGCCGAGTATCGCAAAACGACCTACGGCTGACCCGGCGCGATCAGGCGCGCTCCAGCACCGATTGCGCCAGTGACTCAAACAGCCGCGCACCGTCTGTCCCGCCGTGCAGCGGTTCGGTCATCCGTTCAGGATGCGGCATCATGCCCAGCACATTGCCCTTCACGTTCAGCACGCCGGCAATATCGCGGGCGGAACCGTTCACCGCATCGGCATAACGAAACGCGACACGGCCTTCCGCCTCGATCTGGTCGAGCGTCGTCTCATCGGCGAAGTAATTGCCGTCATGATGCGCCACCGGAATGTTGATCGTCTCACCCGGCGCATAGCCATGGGTAAAGATGGTCGCTGTGTTCTCCACCCGCAGCGGCACGGTGCGGCAGACGAAACGAATACCGGCATTGCGCATCAATGTGCCGGGCAGCAGTCCAGCCTCGGTGAGGATCTGGAAGCCGTTGCAGATACCCAGCACTGCAACGCCGCGCGTTGCCGCTTCGACAACAGAGGCGATGATCGGCGAGCGTGCGGCCATCGCGCCCGAACGCAGATAGTCTCCGTAGGAAAATCCACCGGGCACCGCGATCAGATCGAGCCCGTCGGGCACTGACTGGTCACCATGCCACAGCCGCAGCGGCGCATGGCCGGTGACACGCTCGATTGCCACCGCCAGGTCACGGTCGCAGTTCGATCCGGGGAAGGTGATAACCGCAGATTTCATCAGGCCAGCTCGATCCGATAGTTCTCGATGACCATATTGGCGAGCAGTTTGCGGCACATCGCTTCGATATCGGCCTCGCTGGTGCCATCAGCCAGCGTCAGTTCGATCAGGCGTCCGGCGCGGACATCATGCACATCGGCAAAGCCGAGGCCTTCAAGCGCGTGATGAATCGCCTTGCCCTGCGGATCAAGCACGCCCTCTTTCAGGGTGACATGGATACGGGCCTTCATTGCGGGGCGTCCTTTTTGATCCTGAGCTCAGCTTCCGCCCTATAGCGCGCGCGTTCCCCCAGGCAAGGGGCCGCGCATTGCGCCACCGCCGTTAACCGTTGTTAACAAGCTCCGCGCAACCAGACACATCTAGAATATATTCATTACGGGGGAGTCTGTATGACGATGCTGGCCGTGGCGATGTTTGTTGCACTGTTTGCCTTCGGGCATGAGATGATCGGGTGGGTTGACCCGGAGGGGCATGTCCAGCTCGCCCTGTTTATGGCCTTCATTTTCGGAATCATCAGCGGTTACCGCACCAGGGCTTGACCGTCATTGCCAGGCTAGCGACCGATAAAATAACCGTGGACCAGCCCCATTGCGGCATAGAACAGCAGCCAATAGCCCGCATCGATGAAAAACAACGCGCGGCTTTTGTGCGAGAACAGGTAGTTGGTACCCATCGCCGGGATGACAAAGCCGATGGCCATGCCAACCGAGATCATCATCACGACATGAAATGGCGGATCGCCCAGCCGGGTAAACATGTGACTGAGAAAAATCGAGGCGATAAGGCTGAACACGAATGCGCCGCCGTAAATCAACGCCATGTTGCCCTGGCGCAGTTGATCCTCGCTTAGCCCCACCGCCCCCATCCAGCGCTTGCCCATCACCGGGCCATACCAGATGCCTCCGACCAGAAAGCCGAAAAGCGCCGCCAGCACAGTGGCCAGCCAGTTGACGTCGTTCAACATGTCGGATCAATCTCCCCCGCCGCAGCCGCCGCAACCACTGCATCCACTGTCACCGCCGCTGACACCGCCACTGTCACCGCCGCTGTCGCTGCTGCACCCGCTGTCGCCATCGCTGTCGTCGCCATCCCAGCCGCCATCTGCGCCGCCGC
>NZ_JBGTFM010000118.1:0-1943 GCF_041747255.1 Blastomonas sp.
ACCCGCGCCAAACAGCGCACCCGCCGCATTTATCTGACTGTCGGCAGCCTGTTCGCACTCGGTGCGGTGGCAGGGTTCATGATCGGATTTTATGAAGATGAGGAACGCGGCCTGATCGCCGCCAACAGCATTCCGGCAGAGATTGCGATCATCGCCACGTTGGTGTTCGTGATCGCAGTGACCTTCGGCACCGTGCGGCTGATGAAGGTCTCGGATGAACTCGAACGACGAATCAACACCAATGCAACTGTCATGGCAGGCAATATCCTGCTCATCGGTTATCCGGCATGGTTCTTTCTCTGGAAAGGCGGGCTGGTGCCCGAACCGGATGCGCTGTGGCTGTTCTGCGCCGCAGCACTGGGCTGCTCGCTGACCTACGGCTGGCAAAAGCTGCGCTAACAGTTTTTTCTTCTCTCCCCCCCTGAATAGGAGTTTGTTTTGATGACCAACCTGCTCAAACGGCTGCGCAACGGTGCGACGACATTGGCGCTTGCTGCTGTTGCCAGTGTAAGCTTTGCCAGCCAGCCGCTGCTCGCCCAGACGGCCGAAACGCAAGCCCCCGCAAAGGCGACCGCAACCACCGACATCAGCCCTGCGATGTGGGTGGTGCGCGATGAAGATACGACCATCTATATGTTCGGCACCGTCCATGTGCTGCGCCCAGGTCTCAACTGGCTCAAGGGGGATGTCAAAGCCGCGTTCGACCGGGCCGATGAACTCGTTCTGGAGGTCATCGAACCCGAAGACCCCGCCGTGGTTCAGGGCATCTTGATGAGCAAGGCCTCCAACCCTCAGGGCACAACACTGCGCAGCATGTTGCCGGACGAGCTGCGGACCAAATATGAAACCACGCTGACCGGAATGAACGTGCCGCCCGCAGCGTTCGACCAGATGAAGCCCTGGTTTGCCGGGATCACGCTGACCACATTGCCGCTTTTGATGCAAGGCTATGATCTCAACAGCGGCGCGGAAAAGGTGCTGACCAAGGCTGCGAAGGACGTCAGCAAGCCGCTTGGCCAGCTTGAAACGATTGAACAGCAGCTCGACATCTTCGATTCACTAAACGCCGAGGCGCAGATCGAATTCCTGCAGGTTGCGGTTGATGGCGTGCCCGACGTCACCAAGCAGATTGACGACATGGTCGATGCATGGGGCAAGGCTGATTTGGTCAGGCTTGACCGGCTGCTCAACGAAGGTTTTGAGACCTATCCCGGTCTCTACGATGCCATTCTGACTAAGCGCAATGCCAACTGGGTCTCATGGATTCAGGAGCGGATGAAAAAGCCGGGCACGGTGTTCATGGCAGTGGGCGCTGCCCATCTGGTCGGCAAGGACAGTGTTCAGGCGCAGCTCGCTCAGACTGGAATCGAAAGCGAACGAGTCGCCAAATAGCCCGCCTGAGTATGAACAGCTGCAAGGTCGCTGTTGGACCACAAGCCAATGACCTTGACGCGATGGCCAGAGTGCACCCCTGTGCTCTGGCCATTTCCTTTTGGGCAAAGCATTCCTAAATAGATGGTCCGCGCGCTTCGTGTTGTTGCAAAATGTGGATACCCGAGAACCGTGATGGCACGTCTGGCCTGCTGGCTGCTACTTCCTCTTTTTATGCTTGCACATGCGTGCAGTGGCGCGCCAACCGGGGCTTTGAGTGGCGGGGTCTGGGATGGCCCCAAACGCGGTGCTCCGGCGCTATGGCACGTGCGCAGCGAGACGGGCGAGGCGTGGCTGTTTGGCGGCATTCATGCGCTGCCGCGCGGACTAAAATGGATCACGCCCCAAATGCAGGAGGCGATTGAGACGAGCGACCGGCTGGTGATCGAGGTGCTGGGGCTTGAGCAGCCTGCCGAGATCACACGGATATTCCAGCAGATGGGCAATAGCCCCGGGCAGTCGCCGCTGGCCGAACGCCTGCCGCCGGACCTGCGCGAGGCAGGCGAGGCGCT
>NZ_JBGTFM010000119.1:0-14393 GCF_041747255.1 Blastomonas sp.
TGTCACGATCCGCCAGCGATCCGGCACCGGAAACTCATCGGTTGGAAAGGCTTCGGGCGCGGGCGCGCGCACTGCGCCGGGATTGTCCTGCGTCACCCGGTCGGGCAGCTGCTTTTCCACCCCCGGACGCCTGCGGCCATCGATCAGCACATCGTCGGCATCGAGGTCTGACTGTCCATCAGCCGCAGGCTCGGGCGTCTGCGCACCCGCGCTGGCGGGCTGATCCTGCGCGCTGGCACGCACAATCTCAGCCTCAATATCACTCCACTGCCCAAGGTCCCAGACGAGGTCCTGACCAAAGCCATCAGCGCCAAGGCTGGCGTCACGCACGGTGCGATGGCGCGCAGGAGTCGCCCAGTCGTGGAGCAGCAGCCTCGCTTGATCAGGTGCCTCGGTCCAGTCAGCAGCGCCGGCGGCCTTTGGGTTTCCTTGTCGCGGCGCAAGCCCCTCCGTCTGCGCCAGCGCGGTATTGCGCCCCATGCTTGCCGCCGCGAGTGCGCCCACCGCCGTGTGCATGTCGCTGTGCAGCGTCGGCACCCGCGCGCCATCGCCGTCATGCCCACCGCCCATCAGCGCAAGCAAAGGCAACAGCGAGGCGAGCGGTGCAGTCATTTACAGCCCCTCGCACACATTTTGCTGGTTGGTATCGAGGAATGGCGCAAACGGACAGCTGACATAGCGCAGCCGCACCTGTGCGTTGCCAAGGTTCACCACGATCCGGTCTGACCGGATGGCCATCGGCGCGTTGCCCACGCCGCCGACGCGCGCACCGCCGTTGTGCAGCCCCAGAAAGCTGACCATATCGTCCTGATCGATACCATCGCCCGAAACGCCAATTCCACCGACCAGCTGATTGCCACGATAGATCGGCACTGAGCCAGGGAAGATCTGAATGCCGTTTTCAAGCCGGTTTTGTCCCGGTGCCGCGTCGGGCACCGTGGTGCAGCGCTGCGGCGTATCGGTATTCGATGCACCGGCGACGAACTGCGCGTGCTGGATGATGTTGCCCGCGACAAGCTGCACCTGCAGCCCGACAGCGAACGGATTGAACTGCTCGATCGGCCTCGAGAGTGGTCCCGGCGGGCGGCCCAGCTCGCCATCCGGGAAATAGGGGCGCGAGAGGTTGCCATTGGCGCGATCAGAAAACGCAAACTGACCGGTGAGTGCCTGCGGATCGTTCAGGAATGTCCGCACCGCCTGCACAAACGGCGCAACCCCCGGCCCCGTCGCGAGCAATTGCTGGCCAGCCTGCGCGTTCGAAAAGAACATCGCGGTTCGCGCTTTCTGCAACGACACGTCGGTGCCGAAAATTGGCGCATCGGGCGAGCGGACGATGCCGAGGACCTCGCCATTGGTATCGACCACCGAAATCGAGGCCTGCATCCGGCTGTCGAGCGGCCGGCGAATCTGGGCGCGTGCACGGGTCAGGACGATGAACGCCTCTTCGAGGATCGCGCGGACTTCGGTGGCGCTGAGCGGCTGGGCCACGCTCGTGCTGTCGGTGCCTGCGCGGATAGGATACCGGTTGTTCCCCGCACCATCGGTGAGGATGAAGGCATCGGTGTTGGCAAATTCCGCTGCGCGCGCGGCGCGGATGCCCGATGCTTCGGTGCCGTAAGGCGTGCCTGCGATGATGGTGGCGTTGCTATAGCCACGCACCGCAATCACATTGCCCACGCTGCCGTTGATCGCTGCGAAATTGCCGGTTACTGTCCCGATATCGCTGGCAAGAATATCGCTGAACCGCAATGTCGTGCCGTCGACCGTGATCCGGTCGGCGCGGATCGCTTCGGCGGCGGCAAAGCCCTGCGTCCCGGCAAAGGCAATTGCTTCTTCTGGATCGATATCGCGGTCGAGAATGTTGGGATCGAAGCCATAATCGCCATCGCCCATCACCCCGATCGCGCCGACGACGACACCATTCTTGTAAAGCGGCAGGCCGCCCGCATCAGCCGCCAGCCCAAGCGGTGAGCGCTTTGGCCCGATGAATGCGCCGCTGCCGCCTGATGGCACAAACCGCGCCGACAGGTCAGAGCACGGCAATTGGCTGAACTGCACCCCGAACAGCGGTCCGCTTTCCAGCCCCCGCGTCGATGGTGCGGGCGGGAAATGCTGCTGGACGATCTGGCTGGCGGTGCGGGTTGAAAACGCGTTGCCGCCGCTGGAGAGATACGCGCCGGTGACCGCCTTGGAAATCGCGGCCATTTCTGCGGGCACATCCAGCCCCTGCGCGTCGATTGGCGGGTTGTTGTTACCCGCCTCGGTCATCGTGCTGGTGCGCGCCGTTGCGCGCGCGCCGTTCATCCGGAACACACCGAGCACATTGCCGACCCGGTCGACGACCGCGATCACCGATGGCAGGTTGCGGCGCTGCGCCTCGCCCACCGCCTGTGCGATAATCGTCTGCACCTCGGCCACTGCAAGCGATTCCTGCGCCGGTGCGGTGAAGTTACCGCCTGGAGGCGGTGGCGCCGGATTGGCCGTCGGGGTGGGCGATGGCGCAGGCGTCGTACCGCTGCTGTTGCCGCCGCCGCACGCGCTGAGCATCATCGCCAGCGCGGCAATCGAAGCAGTCGTCGGGCCAACGCGCATCATGGACGCTTGTCCTGCTGCTGCAAACGCGGACCAACCGGCCATGGGTTACACACTGCTGTCATCTCCCCCACCATGCGGCCTTACTGTAGTGACCGGATGGTTCGCACGGCACCGCCAAGAGCGCGGCGGAATTCAAGCGGCTTATAGCTGTTCGGCTCGCTGACGGCGGCATAGGCCTGGTTGATCTGGATGCGCAGCGCGCTTGCCGCGCCGCCCGCCACAGCGCCTTCGTTGACCAGCCCGTTGAGCAGGGTATCCACCGCCATCACCGCCTGAACGCTGCCCTCATAATCGGTAAACCGGGGGCTGATCGCCTCGCTGGCAATCGATTCCATGATCGAGAAGGTCTGCGCGCGGTTGAAGTTGCTGCGCGAGAAGCGATCTGCCAGCGCCATCGATGTCTGCCGCAACCGGTTCGCGGCCTCGACCGCCGGGCCACGACCCTGCGCCATCGCGGCGTGGAACGCGCGCGCCTGCCCTTCATATTGCGCCGCCAGATCGGGCGCGACAACGCGCACCGCAGCGGACAGCATGATCATGTTCTCGTCATTATACGGCGGCAGCCCGACTGGCATGGGCCGCCCCGGATTGCCGAGCTTGGCAGGCCGCGCGTCTTCCTCGTCATAAATCCGGCGGTGGCAGCTGTGGCAATCGTAGAAATAGAATTCCGGGAACACACCGGCCTGGCCAATGCCCGGCTTGGTAAACAGGCCGAGCGAGCGGTCCAGCGCGACCGCCTGCCCCACCGCCCACATCCGCATTGAGCTGGTCTTGCCCTTGCGCAGGCGATAATCGGCATCTTCATCATGATGCTGGGTCAGCGTTGAGAACAGGTCGAGTTCAAAAGAGATGCGCGGGTGCCCCGCCGCCATGATGCGGTGGGTGACGAACTGGTTCGGCGAGTCGCTGCCCAGATGGCAATCGAGGCAGACACTGGCGCGCGCCTTGGCGTTTTCCAGCGGGATCAGCCCCTGCGACACATTGCGCGCATGGCTGGTGCCGGTGGCATAGTGACTCGCCAGCCAACCCGATGCTGCGCCGTGGCAAGCCTCGCAGCTGACCCCGTCGCTGACCTGATAACGCGCGCCCTTGCTGGCCGCCGGAGTCGCGTGACATGACAGACATTCCGCGGACTGGCGCGGATCGCCGATACCCAGCTTCTTGCCGATGGCCAGGCTGCGCGGTTCACCCAGCACGCGATAGGCGCGGCTGTGCGCGCCGCCCGGAGTCGATTCTTCCTGCCAGCGCCACAGCTCATCCTGCCGGACAACCTCGCCATCGGCTTCGTTGCGGCCGTGGCAGGTGGATCCAGCGCAGCTGCCGACGCCCATATGCGTTCCCGACGCCGCGCTTGACGCCTGCGCTTCAAGCCGCTCGGCGGCTGCGACATTGGCAATAATCAACGCGATGGCAGCCATTGCAATGCACCCCAGGGCAGCTATGGCGGCCCTGAACCAATGTGCCTTATGCGCAGCGGATAGCCTGTTTACCTGCATCGTAGCTTTTGCCCCGGCCCCTGACGGAACCGGCCCCCCGATAGACTTACAATGCGACCCCGTAGTCTTTATTGTTCCTTATCGCCGGTTCGCCAAGCAGTTTCAAGGCAATCCTTTCATATTGCCCGCAAAAACATATCAGGGGTTGCTTGCCCCGCCGTTGCTCTTTTGGCATTCTGGACACAGGCGGGGGCAACGCTGGTGTGCCTGCGCCGGGAGGCACATTATCATGCTGGGACTTGGGTTCGCCAACGGCGCGTGGCTGGGGCATCTGTCGTTTCTTGTGCTGGCGATTGCGCTGATCGCACCGCCGATGCCGTGGATGCGGGCCGGGGTGCTGGTCGCATCGCTGCTGGGCCTGGGCTTTGCCATCGGGTTCAGGAACGACCTTGGCCTGGCATTTTGGTTTGTCGTGCTGCTGCTGATCAGCGGATCGATGCTGCTGCGCTATCTGTTGGCCGAGAAGAACGCACGCTTTTCAGCCGAAGAAGAAGCGCTGCGCAGCATATTTATGGCGGACATGAGCCGCGCCAGCGCACGACACCTGATGGATCAGGGCAACTGGATCACGGGCCGTACCGGTGAGGTGCTGATCAACGAGGGCGAGGCAATAAGCCATCTGTTTTACCTCTACGAAGGCGAGGCGACGGTCAGCCTGCACGGGCAACTGGTCGGTGCGTTGCGCAATGGCGACCTGGTCGGCGATGCGACGGCATTGAGCGGCGAACCGGCGACCGGCACCGTGCGGCTTGTGCGCGACAGCCATTTCTGGTGCGTGTCCGCGCCCAAGCTGCGTCAGTATCTTGATCTGCACCCTGATGCCCGCACCGTCATCGAACGCCACATCAACAGCGCGCTCGACCGCAAGCTGCGCGCCGCCAACGCGGCACTTGCGGCCGATTGACGGGCGCTATTCGCGCGGGCCAAGCACGGTATCGATGCCGTGGACGATGCCGTTGCTCGCCGGAAGATCGGTGGTGATGATCGATGCTGCATTGCCGGTCGCATCGCTGATCCTCAGCTGGTCAAGCTCAACCGAGACAGTCAGCGCCTCACCCTGCAATGATTCGAGCTTGATGCTGCCGCCGGTCGATGTGATCCGCTTGCGCAGATCTTCTGCCGAAAGGCGCCCGGGGATGATGTGATAATTGAGGATGACCGCCAGCCGCTCCTTGTTTTCAGGCAGCAGCAGATCGGCGAGCGAATCGACCCCGAGCTTGTTGAACGCCATGTCTTCGGGCGCGAACAGGGTCAGCGGTTCCTCTCCCGCAAGGCCCGCGGTCAGGCCACTGCCGCGAATGGCGCGCGACAGCGTCGCCAACGCCGGGGTGCGCATCACCACCTCGTCCACGCGCAGCACTGATTCGGGCTCTTCAGCTTCTTCTTCGTCCGCTGCACCCGCGCGGTCGGCGCTTGAGCGGGTCACCGGATCGCCGCCGCCATCCTGGCTGCCGCAGCCGGTGAGCACACCGGCAAAGGCCAATGTCGCCAAGGCAGTCATTGCGGCCAGTTTCGATGTGCTGCGCATATTAATCTCCAAGTTTTATTCAGCGGGAGGGGCAGTGCCCGCATCGGTATCAAGGAACACGAAGTCCCGATTGAGGCTCAGCATATGGACACCACCATCGACGAATAGCAACTGTCCGGTGACCGCAGACGATTCGGCAAGGAATCGCACCGCGCGGGCAATGTCATCTGGAGCGGAAAGCTGGCCCAGCGGCATGCGTTCTGCGAGCCGTTGCAATTGCCCAAGGCTATAATCTGCGGTTGGCAGCGTCAACCCAGGAGCCACCGCATTGACCCGCGCCCGCGCCCCGAAGGCGCGCGCCAGTGTCCGAGTCGCTTCTGCCAGCGCCTGCTTGGAGAGCGTATAGGACAGTTGGTCGCCATTGGGGTTGCGCACGCGCTGGTCGATGATGTTGACAATCGAGGGCTTCTGCGCCGGCCCGGCCTCGCCCGCTGCTGGTGCCGCTGCCACCAGCGCCTGCGACAGCAACACCGGCGCGACTAAATTCACCGCAAAATGCGCGTGCAGCGACGCTGCCGTTATCGTGTGCCAGTCGTCATAATCGAACAGCGAGGCATTGTTGACCAGCAGATCAGGTGCGCGCCCAAACCGCGCGATCACGGCATGCATCAGCCCGCTGCTTTGCGCCGGGTCGGCAAGGTCGGCGAGAAAACCGTGCCACACGCTGCCCTCTGCAGCCAGCACATCGGCCAGATCGTCATCGGGATCGCAGTTGCTGTGACCATGCAGCGCCAGCGCCCAGCCCGCTTTCGCGAGATCAGCGGCAATCGCCGCGCCAACCCGGCGCAGTCCGCCGGTGACCAGCGCCAGCGGAGGGTGCGCGCGACCGGTCATTGCCGGGTCCGGGTCAGCGTTATGCCGATGGACTCGCCATTTTCGGCGATCGCCAGCTTGATGATCTTGACGCAGACGCGGGTGATGCGCCGGTCCTGCAGGAACAGCGTCTCGATGACATGGTCGGCGACGCCCTCGATCAATGTGAAATGCACCCCCTGCGGCAGCGCGGTCGATGCCGCGTGCTTCAGGTCCATATAGTTCTTAGACGCGCTGAGCGGCGTATCGGGGGCGTAATGATCAGCAGCCAGCATCTCGATGCGGATGGTGAAGCGCAGCGGCTGCGGCAGCTGCGTTTCTTCAGAATAGATGCCGGTCAGGACATTGACATCAAAATCAGCAATTTCGAGGATCAGCGTATCGGGACTATAGTCGGTCAATGCGGGCAGCCTGGCTGTGATGGAATGGGAGTCTGCGCTCGCGATGACAGCTTGCATGGCGCAAGGCAAGCCTTCTGCCCCAGGCCATCAGCCTGCGCCGTCATCCGCATGCCAGCGCGCGAAGATCGCCGTCGGCAACAGCCTCCCGCCTGCCTGCTCCTCCACCGCCAGTTCACCGCATTCGATCCGGCCCGGCAGGTCGCCCAGATGCTCCGCAAGCAGCCCGCCGAGCGCCAGCGCCGACATGCGCACCGCATAAACGGTGAGGAACAGGCAGCGCGATTGCGCATCGAGCAGCCGCCGGCAATCGGCGATCAACGCCGGCAGATGCTCCTCGAGCTTCCACACCTCGCCTTCGGGGCCGCGCCCGAACTTGGGGGGATCGAGCAAAATCACGTCATAGCGTTTGCCGCGCCGCACCTCGCGCGCGACAAACTTGGCCGCATCGTCGACCAGCCAGCGGATCGGCGCATCCTCCATCGCAGACAGCGCGGCATTGGCGCGCGCGGCGGCAACCGATTTTTTTGAGGCATCAACATGCGTCATCTCAGCGCCCGCCGCCGCCATCGCCAGCGTGCCCACCCCGGTATATCCGAACAGGTTGAGCGCGCGGGCCGCTTGCGCGCCGTCATGCGCGCCGATCTGGTTGCGCAGCCAGCGCCAAACCGGGTCCATGTCAGGGAAGAAGCCGAGGTGCCGAAACGGCGTGTTCGATGCGGTAAAACGCACCTCCTGCCAGGCGAGCGGCCAGCCATCGCGCGGCACTTTGGCTTCAAGCTGCCACTTGCCGCCGCCGTCCTCGTCGGATGCCGGAATGAACGCGCCGTCGGCGTCCCAGTCAGGCAGCGTCGGCGCCCACATCGCCTGCGGTTCAGGCCGCACGAAGCGATAGGGACCATAGCTTTCGAACTTGCGACCGGCGCCGCTGTCGATCAGCGTGTAATCCTCGCGCGGCTTCCCGACCATGACCAACGGCTGCGGGTCGAGCGTTGCCACGGCGTTGGTCAGCCCCGGCGCGGCGTGGCGCGATCGGCGATATAGCTGCGCACCGACTCATAGTCATTGGCGAGCCGATCGAAACGCTCCTGTCGTTCGAACAGGTCGCCCATTCGCGTCGGCAGGCGCGGTCGCTGGCCGGTGGCGCGCTCGACGGCATCGCGGAACTTGGCCGGATGCGCGGTGGCGAGGGTCACGCATGGGATGTCGGGCGCAAGCCCACCATCCTTGCGCAAACGATGCGCCGCGCTGAGCCCAATGGCGGTGTGCGGATCAATCAGATGACCGGCGCAATGGTGGGCATGGCGGATCGCCAGCGCCATGTCATCGGGGTCGACACTCGCGCTGGCGAAAATCGCCGCCGCCCGCTCAAGCATCGGGGCGTCGATCTGCATCGCCTTGCTGCTTTCAAATCCGTGCATCCGCGCGCGCGTCTTGTCGCCATCGCGGCCTTCGAGATCAAACAGCAGCCGCTCAAAGTTTGAACTCACCTGAATGTCCATCGACGGCGCGGCGGTGGGGGTGACGGTACCCGCCGAATAGTCCCCGGTGCTCAGCGCTCGGTGCAGGATATCGTTGACGTTGGTCGCGACCAGCAGACGGGCAATCGGCAGCCCCATCTGCGCGGCGACATAGCCTGCAAACACATCGCCAAAATTGCCGGTGGGCACCGAGAACGCCACCTTGCGATGCGGCGCACCCAGCTGCAGCGCGGCGGCGAAATAATAGACGACCTGCGCCATCAGCCGCGCCCAGTTGATCGAATTGACCGCTGACAGGCTGAAGCGATCGGCAAAGTCGCGGTCATTGAACATCCGCTTCACCATTGCCTGTGCATCGTCAAAGCTGCCCGCGATGGCGATGTTATGGACATTGGGGGCGAGCACGGTGGTCATCTGCCGTCGCTGCACGTCTGACACCCGGCCGTCGGGGTGCAGCATGAAGATGTCGATTTTCTCGCGCCCCGCGACAGCATCGATCGCCGCCGACCCGGTATCGCCGGAGGTCGCGCCGACGATCGTGAGATGCGTGTCTTTATCGGCAAGAAACCGCTCGAACAGCTGGCCGAGCAGCTGCAATGCGACATCCTTAAATGCCAGCGTCGGCCCGTGAAACAGCTCGAGCAGCCAGTTGCCTTCATCGAGCTGCACGAGCGGCGTCACCCCATGATGCGAAAAGCGCCCGTAGGCCGCCTTGCACAGCGCCCGCAGCTCCCCTCCGCTCAGACTGCCCTGCACAAACGGCTGCATCACCTGCACGGCAAGCTCTGCATAAGGCAGGCCTGCCATTGCGGCTATCTGCTGGGTTGAAAAGCGCGGCCATTCACGCGGCAGGTAAAGCCCGCCATCGCTCGCCAGCCCCGCCAGCGTGACGCCTTCAAAATCCAGCGCGGCCGCTTGCCCGCGAGTGCTGATATAGTCCATGCGGCTGGCCGTTAGCGGCCCTGCCCGCTTCTGGCAACATGCGTCACGTTTCGGGTGGCGGCTCAAAGAACATCAGCACCGCCGGACCCTCGGGCGTGTCCAGCACGCCCTGTTCGACAAAACCGGCGCGGCCATAAGCGGCGCGCGCGCGGGAATTGTGAGGATCGGGATCGATGCACAGCACCCGCACCCCCTGCGCCGCAAGCTGGCGCGCCAGCATGGACAGCAGCGCTGTGCCATGACCCTTGCCGATCAACGAGGGCACCCCGACGAACATGTCGATGGCGCGCGCGCCGCGCGGCAGATGCTCGAGATGCTTTTGCGGCCAGGCGTGCACCTCATAATGCTGGAGATAGGCAAGCGGGCGGCCATCGAGCATTCCGATCAGCTGGACCATATCGGAATTGTCCATGTCCTCCTCGATCAGCGCGAGCTCGTGCGCCGGATCGCCCCACCAGGCTTTAACGTCGGGCGTTTTCAGCCACGCCTCGAGCATCGGCAGATCAGACCGGGTGACGCGGTGGAAACCATAAATATGTTTGCCCAGCATGATCTGTCCTCGCCTGTGGTCGTCATCGGCTCAGGGCGTTTGCGCCTTCTGCCGCTTTGCGACCGCCATGATGTATATAACGGCAGCAATCGCGGCGAATAAAAACCATTGTATCGCATAGGCCCAATGGTTGTTGGGAATATCCTCGGGCGATGGTTTCTGTACAGGCGCGAGCCCTGCGACCGGTGGCGCGGCCACCAGCCGCACCAGATGCTGGCTGTCGGGCGCGATCACCCCGGTGACCATGCCGCCGGTCCAGTCTGGGTTATCCGGCCGCTGCGACCAGCCTGTTACCACCTGCGCGCCGGGGCCTTCGGCGCTGGTGCTGCACGATGCGACATGGACCCAGCCCGCCTGGCCCCCCGCGCCGCGTCCGCTAGCTGATCGCCAACCTATGACGCGCAGGCAGTTGACCGATGAACGGCGATAAAGCGGCAGGCTGTCTACATCGGGAACCACCGGCCAGGCGA
Organism: Blastomonas sp.; assembly: GCF_041747255.1. Lineage (GTDB taxonomy): Bacteria > Pseudomonadota > Alphaproteobacteria > Sphingomonadales > Sphingomonadaceae > Blastomonas. Next base: position 10,274 of record NZ_JBGTFM010000119.1, read on the forward strand.
TGGCGGGCAGGTCAGCGGCATTCTCATACTCAGCCAGCAGCGCGTTTTTCCACGCCATGCGCTGCACCTGCCAGACCCCGAGCGCGATCATCACGGCGATGGCTGCGCCAACGAGGAGTGTAGGCCACAATGGCAGGCGCATTACGGTTTCCCCGCCGCATCATGATCGATCCGGCCCTCGAGCACCTGCGCGCGCGCCTCATGGATCAGCATCGCGGCTTTCGATGTGCGCATCGATGCGATCACCGCGGCGCTCGTCAGCGGCACCCAGATCAGGATATGCACCCAGAAGGGTGGCCCGACCGCGAGTTGCAGCGTGATTGCCCCCGCGCAAACGAATGCGCCAAGGATCAGAATCAGAAACGCCGCCGGGCCATCGCCGACATTATAAACGGTGAAATCATGCCCGCAGCTGCGGCAACGGTCAGCGAATCGGATCCATCCGGCGAACGGCGTGCGCGCTCCGCATTGCGGGCACTCGCCAAAAAGGGCAGCCTGACCCAAGCCGGACTGCCCTTTTAGAATTTGCGCATCAGCCATGCCGACCGCGCCGGATCAGGAGCGTGTTATTAATGCGTGGCTGCACCCCAGCCGCCCCAGACATAAACCACCAAGAACAGGAACAGCCACACCACATCGACGAAATGCCAGTACCAGGCGGCGGCCTCGAAGCCGAAATGCTGCTTGGGGGTGAAATGGCCCTTATAGGCGCGCACCAGACACACGATCAGGAAGACCGTGCCGACCAGCACGTGGAAGCCGTGGAAGCCGGTCGCCATGTAGAACGCCGATCCGTAGTTCAGGTCCTTGAACGGGAATGGCGCGATCGAATATTCATAGGCCTGCACGCCGCTGAACACGATGCCCAGGATGATCGTCAGCCACAGCCCCTTGATCAAGCCGTCGCGGTCACCATGGATCAGCGAGTGGTGCGCCCATGTCACCGTGGTGCCCGAGCACAGCAGGATCAGCGTGTTGAGCAACGGCAGTTCAAAGGCATTGAGCACCTCAACACCCTTGGGCGGCCAGGTGCCGCCGATCACGTCTGCGGTCGAGGGGAACAGCGAGAAATCGAACCACGCCCAGAACCAGCCGACGAAAAACATGACTTCAGACGCGATGAACAGGATCATGCCGTAGCGCAGGTGCAGCTGCACCACCGGGGTATGGTCACCGGCATGCGCCTCGCGCACCACCTGCGCCCACCAGAAATACATCGTCGCCAGAACAGCGGCGGTGCCAGCGTAGAACAGGATGCCGTTGGGGTCCATCGAGTGCATCCACGCAATCGCGCCGACCGCCATCAACAGCGCCGACATTGCCCCCGCAAACGGGATGATGCTTGGCGGCAGAATGTGATAATCGTGGTTCTTGGTTCCGGCCATGTCCTGGGTCCCTGCTATCCCGTAATCAGTTGCTAAAAGCCCTTAACCGCCCTTTTTCGCCGGGTCCAGCGGGTAAAAGGTGTAGCTGAGCGTGATCTCTTCGATGTCCTTGGTCTGCGGATCGGTGAGGATCGCAGGGTCCACATAATAGATCACCGGCATCCGCACCTTCTCGCCCGGCTGCAGCGTCTGCTCCGTGAAACAGAAGCACTGGACCTTGGCGAAATACTTGCCCGCCTGGGTGGGGGTGACGTTGAACGTCGCGGTGCCCGATACTGGCTGGCTCGACAGGTTCTCGGCGTTGAACGCGGCCATGTCGCGCGCGCCGATGGTGATCTTTTCGGTCGGGTTTTCCGGCTTGAAGCGCCACGGCAACGCCGACGAGACGTTGGAATCGAAGCGCACGACGATCGTCTTGTCGGTCGGCTTGATCGACGCGGCCTGTGCTTCGCTGGCCATCATCGTCGTGCCGCCAAAGCCGGTGACCTGACAAAACAGCTTGTATAGCGGCACGGCTGCATAGCCCATCGCCAGCATACCCAGCGCCATGCTGAGCGCCAGTATGCCGCTGCGCCGGTTGCGCCGGGCGACGTCATCGGGGATCAGCGCTGCGCTCATCCCCACACGCCGATCTTGACGATGGTGATGACATAGAACAGCACGCACAGCGCGATCAGCACCCCGGCCATTACCAGCGCGCGGCTGCGCTGACGCGCGCGCAATTCAGCCAGCACCTTGGGGTCGCTGAAATCGGGGTTCGGGGTCGTGCTCACAGGCCAAGCTCCGGAAGGATCGCACGATCGACGACAAGCGCGCCGAAGATCATGAACAGATACAGGATCGAAAAGGCAAACAGCTGTTTTTCAGGTTTGAGCGTATCGCCCTCGCCCGCCACACGGAAGCCGACACGCCATGCGAGCAGCAGGAAGAACGCCGACAGCACAAAGGCCGACAAGCCATAAGCCAGCCCGGTCAGCCCAAGCGCGAACGGCGCAACCGCGATCAGCAGCAGCAACAGCGAGTAACCGAAAATCTGGTGACGGGTCGAGCGTTCGCCCGCGACATTGGGCATCATCGGAATGCCGACGCGCGCATAATCGGTCTTCACAAACAGCGCGAGCGCCCAGAAATGCGGCGGGGTCCAGAAGAAGATGATCGCAAACAGCAGCACCGGCATCAGCGTCACATCGCCGGTCACCGCCGCCCAGCCGATCATCGGCGGAAATGCCCCCGCGCCACCGCCAATGACGATGTTCTGCGCGGTGTTGGGCTTGAGCCAGATGGTGTAGATCACGGCGTAATAGAAGATCGAGAACGCGAGGATACCAGCCGCCAGCCAGTTGACCGCCAGCCCCATAATCACCACCGAAAAGCCCGACAGCGCGAGGCCGAACTGCAGCGCGGCATCGCGGTCCATACGGCCCGCCGGAATCGGGCGGTTGGCGGTGCGCTTCATCAGCCCGTCAAGTTCGGACTCGTAATATTGGTTGAGCGCCGCTGCGCCGCCCGCACCCATCGCGATGCACAGGATCGCGACAAAGCCGATGATCGGATGGACCGTTCCGGGCGCGGCGAGCAGGCCGCACAGCCCGGTGAACACCACCAGCCGGATCACACCGGGCTTGGTCAGCAACCAGAAATCGCGCCAGTGCGCGGGCATGGCCAGACCCTGCTGGGGCGTCATCGCCAGCCCCTGCGGGGCTGCGATATGCTGAGTAGCGTCGGTCATGCGGTTATCCAAAGGACCGCGCCGTCCCGCAGGGCAGGCACCGGGCGGGCATCACTGCCCATAATCCCGGCGCTGTGCCCGACGGAAGAAGCGCGTCCGGTCACTTGATCTGCGGCAAGGTTTCGAACTGGTGGAACGGCGGCGGGCTGGACAGGGTCCATTCCAGCGTCGTTGCCCCTTCGCCCCAGTAATTGCCTTCGGCGCGGCGTCCGGCGATCATCGCATAGCCGATGTTCACGAAGAAGATCACCATGCCGACAGCCATCACAACATAGCCGAGCGTCGCAATCTGGTTCCAGTAGGAATACGCCTCAGGGAAGTCAGGGTAACGACGCGGCATGCCCTGGCGGCCCAGGAAGTGCATCGGGAAGAACAGGATGTTCACGCCAACGAAGAAAATCCAGAAATGCAGGTGGCCAAGCAGCTCGTTATAATGGCGACCGCTCATCTTGGGGAACCAGTAATAGAAGCCCGCGAAGATCGAGAACACCGCACCCAGCGACAGCACATAGTGGAAGTGCGCCACCACATAATAGGTGTCATGCAAGTTGTCATCGACGCCGCCATTGGCCAGCACAACGCCGGTCACGCCGCCCACGGTGAACATGAAGATAAAGCCCAATGCCCACACCATCGGTGTCTTGAAGGACAGCGAACCACCCCACATCGTGGCGATCCAGCTGAAGATCTTGATGCCCGTCGGCACCGCGATCACCATGGTTGCAGCGGTGAAATACATCTTCATGTTGACCGACAGGCCGACGGTAAACATGTGGTGCGCCCACACGACAAAGCCGACCACGCCGATGGCGACCATGGCATAGGCCATGCCCAGATAACCGAACACCGGCTTTTTGGAGAAGGTCGCGACAATGTGGCTGACCATGCCAAATCCGGGCAGGATCATGATGTAAACCTCGGGGTGACCAAAGAACCAGAACAGGTGCTGGTAGAGCACCGGATCACCGCCCGCGGCCGCGTTGAAGAATGCCGATCCGAAGTTGCG
>NZ_JBGTFM010000120.1:0-1592 GCF_041747255.1 Blastomonas sp.
AGGCCCAGCGTCAGCTGCGGCACCAGGTAGAACATGTAGATCGTCCCGCCGACCGCCATCAGCGTGTTGCGCAGCGCCACCGAAACGGTGGAGCCCACGACTTGTTCGATCAGAGTCGTGTCGCTGGTCAGCCGGCTGGAAATTTCCTTGGGCGAATTCTCCTCGTAGAACTCCGGCGCCAGCCGCATCAGATTGCGGTGCGTGCGCAAACGGATATCGGCGACCACGCGCTCGCCCAGCCAGCTGACGAAATAGAACCGCATCGCCGTGCCCCCGGCCAGCACCAGCACGATCAGCAGCAGATAGCGGAACCAGCGCCCGATCGCCTCGGGATTGGCGCCTGCAGCAAAGCCCTGGTCGATGATGAGCTTGAACCCGGCGGGGATCGCCAGCGTCGCGGCGGCTGTTATCAGCAATGCCAGCGCCGCCAGCGCGAGATAGCCAGGATAGGCCAGCGCCGCGCGCCAGACCATGAACAGCGGCCGAATCGAGCGCGCCATGGGCGGCTCGCCTTCACGGCCCGCGCTCAGCGTGTCGTCGCGCGAAACGCTATCGTTTGTCTGTGCACCGTCCATCAAAGCCACCTAGGATGCCGCGCCGATGAAATCCATATGCGGGCCGCGTTTGTCAGACGGATTGCGATGGCTTGCCCGCTGGCAGGCCCGGGCATACCGCAGGCTGCGAGCGATTGTGCATTGCACAATTGTCACGGAAGCGCCACCTAGCGGCTGTGTCTGGACGCCCGGAGTGGCGTTTGCAGGGGAATCCAATGCTTTACCACGCTCATGAATTGCAACGCAGCTGGCTTTCGAGCGCCAGCGCCTGGGCCGCCATCGCGTCGGAAATGATGACCAACCCGGCCAATCCGGCAAATTACATCGGCCCGTTCGGCTATCTCGGAATGGGGCCAATGGCGGCCTCCGCGCTCGAAGTCTTCGCCCACGCCACCGCCACCTATGGCAAGCCGGACTGGAATATCGAGGCGGTCACGGTCGGCGGCAAGGCGCGCCCGGTCGAGGAAGCCACCGTTCTCAACCGCCCGTTCGGCGATCTCAAGCGCTTCCGCCGCGAAGGGCTTGCCAAGGATGCCCCCAGGCTGCTGGTGGTCGCGCCGATGAGCGGGCATTACGCCACGCTGCTGCGCGGCACGGTCGAGCGGATGGTGGAAAGCTGCGAAGTCTACGTGACTGACTGGGCGGACGCCAAGACGGTGCCGGTGAAGGAAGGCGATTTCGATCTCGACGATTATATCGACTATGTGATCGATTTCCTGGATCATATCGGTCCCGATGCGCACGTAATGGCCGTGTGCCAGCCCTCGGTCCCCGTATTCGCCGCCACCGCGATCATGAACCGCGACGGCCATGCCGCCACACCCAAAACGCTGACCATGATGGGCGGGCCGATCGACACGCGCTGTTCACCCACCGGCGTCAACGACATGGCGATGAACCGGCCGATCGAGTGGTTCCGGCACAACGTCATCGCCACCGTGCCGATGCAGCATCGCGGCGCGGGCCGCCGTGTCTATCCCGGTTTCCTGCAGCTCGCCAGCTTCATGTCGATGAACCTGGGCAACCACATGCAGAGCC
>NZ_JBGTFM010000121.1:0-2164 GCF_041747255.1 Blastomonas sp.
GCAACGCAGCCGCGCTGAGCCCCCCGACTCCGGCCCCGATCACCAATATGGGTTCGTGCCGCATCAATCAGCGGCGGTGGGTGTGCACTAACATGGAGCAATGCTATCACCTGTCTAAAAAAGATGACAGTTGTTTGTCAGTTATTTTGGACAATACGCGCTCGTGGTTCAGCGCTGAAGCCCTCCCCCTTGATGGGGGAGGGTTGGGTGGGGGTGATCTCTCCGGATTGTGGCGCCGCGCCTTGACGCTCCGTCACCCTCACCGCTGCGACTAGGCAGCACGCTGCCAAGTCTCGCTGCCTCTCCCATCAAGGGAGAGGCCAACTCACAATCCTCTCCCATCAAGGGAGAGGCCAACTCACAATCCTCTCCCATCAAGGGAGCGGCCAAGGGGGCTCTCATTCATTACGGGAGCTTATTGCCCATCCCCCGCCGCCGCAGGTCGGCGACATGCACCGGAAACGACAGTGCCAGCGGTAGTGCGATCCATGTCCAATCCGCGCCGGTCAATGCGCCGCGCAGCGCGATGATGATCAGCACTGCCGGCCCCAGCGCCAGCGCGACATCCATCGGCTTGCTTCCACGCCTGACGAGAAAGGCGAACTCAACCGCCAGCACGAACAGGATCAGATCGGCGGCGTGGCCGCTGCGGAAAAAGTCGGCTGCGAAGGCCATGTCAGCCAAACGGCCCGTTGAGCTGCACAATCGCCGCATTCAGCGCGGCGACGACACTGACCCAGGCGAGATAGGGCAGCAACAGCAGCGCGGCGGGCTTGGAAAACCGCCCGCAATAGACGATCAGAAACGCCACGGAGAGCCACAAGGCCGCGACCTCGATCAGCGCCCAGTCTGGCCGCTGGACGCGGAAGAACAGCAGGCTCCACAGCACGTTGAGAAAGCCGTTGAAGGCAAACAGCCCAATCACCTTGGTGCGCGTGTTCGCATTTGGCGCCCCGCGCCACGCAGCGAGCGATGCCAGCGCGGCGAGCGCGAAGATCAGCGTCCATGCGACGCCATACAGCCAGTTGGGCGGCGTCCAGCTCGGCTGGGTAAGACCCTGATACCATGGCCCCAGATCGGTGATTGTCGCGCCGCCCGCCGCGACGATCAACGCCGCCATCGCGGCGAGGATCAGCGGCAATAGCCCTTCGCGGTGCATCAGCGGATGCCCCGGCAATTGAAATCCGTCATCTCAGGCGCGCGACAGTCCAAGCAGATGTCCCATGTCCTTCACGAAAATCTTAGCATGGGCCACCGGCTTACGCCGCACAAGCTCCTTGTGCATGTACGATTGCCAGGTGAGATACTGGACATCCGGGTCGGCGCACATCTTGACAAAACGCTCGCGGCGCTTGTCGCTGGAATACCAGAAATACTGCATGATGCCGAGAATCCAGAACACCTTGCCGTGCTTGGCCATGAAGTTCTTGCGGGCCAGTTTCAGCGCCTTTGGGTTGCCGGTGGCGAGGAATTGGGTGACCGCTTCGGCTGCCATCCGCCCGCAGGTCATCGCGTAAAAGATGCCTTCGCCCGATGCCGGGGCGACGACACCTGCGGCATCGCCAGCGACCACGATGTCGCGGCCATTGTCCCAGCGTTTCAGCGGCTTCAAGGGGATCGGCGCGCCTTCCTTGCGGATCGTTTCGCACCCGGCGAGCCCGGTGTCTGCGCGCATCTGCGCGACGGTTTCGCGCAAGGGGAAGCCCTTGTTGGCGCTGCCCAGGCCAATGCTGGCGGTGTCGCCGTGCGGGAAAATCCAGGCGTAAAAATCGGGCGAGAGCTTGCCCTGATAATAGACATCGCAGCGGTCGGCATCGAAATCCGATTTCGCCGCGACTTCGGGCGTGGGGGTGCGGATCACCTCGTGATAGGCGAACACACAGGGCACGCGGTCGGCGCCTTTGAGGTTCTGCCGGGCAACTGCCGAGCGTGCGCCGTCAGCGCCGATTACCGCGCGGGTGCGTACCCGCACTTCTTCTCCCCCGCGGCCCTCCCGATAGCAAACCACCGCCGTGCCATCGGCATCACGATCGACGCGATCAAAATTGCCGGTGCGACGATCCGCGCCGTTGATCGCAGCGCGGGCGCGCAGCCATTCGTCAAACACATCGCGGTCGACCATGCCGACAAAGCCCTTGCCGTTAGGTCCATCACCCACCGGCAT
>NZ_JBGTFM010000122.1:0-1846 GCF_041747255.1 Blastomonas sp.
CACGGATCGCGCCGATGCGGCCATCCATCATGTCCGATGGCGCGATGATGTCTGCACCTGCTGCTGCCTGATTGAGCGCCTGGCCGACCAGCACCGCGACGGTCGCATCGTTGAGCACATAGCCCGCCTCATCGATCAACCCGTCCTGGCCGTGCGCGGTATAGGGATCGAGCGCGACGTCAGTAAGCACGCCGATCTGGTCACCCAGCGCCGTTTTGATCGCGCGGATCGCGCGGCACATCAGGTTGTCGGGGTTGAGCGCCTCTGCGCCATCGTCGCTGCGCCGTTCGCGTTGCGTGTTGGGGAACAGCGCGACGCACGGAATACCCAGCGTCACCGCCTCATGTGCGCGCGCCACAATGCCATCGACCGACCAGCGCGAGACGCCGGGCAGCGCCGCGATCGGTTCTTCCACGCCCTCGCCTTCGGTCACGAACAGCGGCCAGATCAGATTGGCGGGCGACAGATGTGTTTCGCGCACCATCGCGCGGCTCCACGCGGTGGCGCGGCTGCGACGCAGGCGGGTGGCGGGATAGGCGGCGGGGGGCAAGCTGACAGTCATAGGGGCACGTCCTAGCCCGGATGGGACTGCGCGCCAAGATGCGCGACGCTATTTCGAATGGAAGGACTGGCCCCCGTGAATACCCCAACCGCTCAGGCGATGGTCGTGCCCGCGATCCGGTCGATTTCGCGTTGCGGTTCGGTGCCTTGTGCAGGCGTCGCGGGCGCAATCGATTGGAGCGCAGCACCCGGCGCGACCTTTTGCAGCTGCTGCAGCCGCGCCTTGAAATTTGCGAGTTCGCGCCCGGAAAGTTGAGCGCGGGTGGTGAAGCGCACCGAATTGGGGTCAACCGCACGTCCGCCGCGATACAGCTCATAATGCAAATGCGGCCCGGTCGACAGCCCGGTCGATCCGACATAGCCAATCACCTGACCGCGCCGGACGCGGGTACCGTTGGAAACCGCGATCCGACTCATATGGCCATAGCCACTGCCCAGATTGCCGCCGTGCGCGATGCGCACGAAATTGCCATAGCCGCCCTTGCGACCGGCATAATTGACCACGCCATCGGCGGTGGCATAGATCGGCGTGCCATGCCGCGCTTTGAAATCGAGGCCGCTGTGCATCCGCCGATAGCCCAGGATGGGGTGACGACGATAGCCGAAGCCCGATGACACCCCGCCGTTGACTGGCCGCGCAAACTCACCGCGCTCCTCGCCCACGCCCGATGCTTCGAACCATTGGCTGCGCCCGCCGGTCTGCCAGCGCACCATCTGTGCGCGCGGTTTGCCGCTGCGCTCAAGCCCTGCATACAGCAATTCGCCCATCTCCACCTCGCCAGTGGCGGCGCGCTTGTAATCGACGATGATGTCGAACTGATCATTGGCGCGGATGTCGTTGCCGATGGAAAGCTGGCTGCCCAGAGTCTGCAAATAGGCCTGGATCGCGCGCGGTGGTGCCCCGGCAGCGCGCGCCGAACGATAGAGGCTGGAGCCGACCGTGCCACGAATGCGCAGCGGGGTGGTGTCGACCACAATCGGCTTCTGGATCATTTGCAGTTCGCTGCCCGCGCGCACAATCTCGACATTTAAGTCAAAACGCGCGCGGAAAGCGATCTGCTCGACCGGGCGCGGCTGGCTGCGCGAAAAGCGCCGCCCCAAAGTGATATCGACCTGCGTGCCATCGCGGATGTCGGACAACGGCACCACGCCGGACACCAGGCTGACGACCGACGTCGCATCATCGCTGCCCACGCCCGCGCGCTGCATCAACCGGGTGAAGCTGTCGCCGCGCCCGATGACGGCGGCAAGCTGGACGGTGGGGCGTTCCGGGTTGCTGCGCAGC
>NZ_JBGTFM010000123.1:0-20768 GCF_041747255.1 Blastomonas sp.
TTGGACAAACCGGTCATTGCCGCGATCCATGGCACTGCTCTGGGCGGCGGCCTGGAAACCGCGCTTGCCTGCCATTACCGCGTCGCGGTGCCTTCGGCCAAGCTGGGTGTGCCCGAGGTCAAGCTGGGTCTGCTGCCCGGCGCAGGCGGCACGCAACGTTTGCCGCGCGTAATAGGCGTCAAGGCCGCGCTGGAGATGACAGCCAAGGGCGATCCGGTGCCTGCCAAGCTCGCACACAACTGGGGCCTGGTCGACCAGCTTGCCGAAGAAGGCGCGCTGCTCGATGGCGCGCTCGCTTTTGCCGATACAGTGAAGGCAAAGCGCCCCATCCCGCGCGCGAGCGAACGCAGTGTCACCCCCGACGATGCCGCCATCGAAGCATTTCGTAGAGACAATGCGCGCAAGTTTCGTGGCTTTGACGCACCCGCCGCCAACATTGCCTGTGTCGAGGCGGCAACCCGCCTTCCCTTCGCTGAAGGCATCGCGTTCGAGCGTCAGGAATTTATGAAGCTGATGTTCGGCGCCCAGTCAGCTGCGCAGCGCCACATCTTCTTTGCCGAGCGGCAGGCGAGCAAGATCGACGGCATCGCCAAGGACATCGCACTGCGCACGATCAGCAAGGTCGGCGTCATCGGCGCGGGCACGATGGGCGGCGGCATCACCATGAACTTCCTGTCCGCAGGCATTCCGGTAACCATCGTTGAGCAGGCCGAGGACGCGCTGGATCGTGGTGTCGGCGTCATCCGCAAGAATTATGAGGCAAGCGCAGCCAAGGGACGGATTACGGGCGAGCAGGTCGACAAGGCGATGGGGTTGCTCACGCCCTCGCTCACGCTCGACGATCTGGCTGAATGCGACCTGATCATCGAAGCGATCTTCGAGAATATGGACGTCAAGAAGGAGGTGTTCGGCAAGCTCGATACGATTGCCAAGCGCGGTGCGATTCTGGCCAGCAACACCAGCTACCTCAATGTTGACGACATCGCGGCATCGACCAGTCGTCCGGCAGATGTGGTGGGGATGCACTTTTTCTCGCCGGCCAATGTCATGAAGCTGTTGGAGGTGGTGCGAGGTGCCAAGACCGCTGACGATGTGCTCGCAACGGTCATGAAGCTCGCCAAGACGATCAAGAAGGTGGCAGTAGTCGCGGGCGTTTGCCATGGCTTTATCGGTAACCGGATGCTGATGCCGCGTCAGGTTGAGGCGAACAACCTGCTGATGGAAGGCGCGACGCCCGAACAGATTGACCGTGTGCATGTCGAATTCGGCATGCCGATGGGGCCGTTCCAGATGAGCGACCTGGCGGGTGTCGATATCGGCTGGCACCGGGACCCGGCCCGTATCGATACCATCCGCGACGCGTTGTGCGCCGAGGGGCGCTGGGGCCAGAAGAAAAGCGCGGGCTTTTACGACTATGATGAAAAGCGCAACCCCACGCCATCGCCGCGTGTCGCCGAAATCATCGAGGAATTCCGGTCACGATCAAACAAGGTCAAGCGCGAGATCAGCGACCAGGAGATCATCGAGCGGACGATCTACACCATGGTTAATGAAGGCGCGATGATCCTTGAAGAGGGCATGGCGCAGCGGGCATCTGACATCGATGTCGTATGGATTTACGGCTATGGCTGGCCGATCTATCGCGGCGGACCGATGTTCTGGGCCGGGTTGGAAGGCACCGACAAAATCGTCGCAGGCCTCGAAAAGCACGGCTTTACGGTTTCCGTATTGCTACGCCAGAAGGCCGAGCAAAAATCGGGGTTCTGACAGCAAAAAAAGGGCCTTTCACTCCTGTTAGGGAGTGAAAGGCCCTTTTGCTAATCTGCTAGGTTAGTGACCGCGTGATTATGCAGCCCCAAGGATTGCATCGACCGCCGGCTTGTTGGCCGCGTTGACGATGCCCTTATCGCGCAATTCCTCACCCACCGGCTTTGCCGCTTCAAGATAGCTGGCCTCGCCTGTCGACTGATTCAGCCCAATCAAGCTGGAAAATTCGGCGTTGGCAAGATCCGCGTTGGCCGGATCGGTGGCGCGACCTTCTTTGGTGATGGCGAGCGCCTGCTCAAAATGCGGCTGTGCTGTTGCCTTGTCCTGCTTGCTCAGGCTGAAGTTGCCGAGATTGACGAGGATCGATACCAATGTACCGCGCACGCCTTCATTGGCCTTGTCTGCTTGAAAAACCTGTGTCCATTTGGGAGCCGCTTCAGTGTATAGCGGCACAATCGCGTCAATGTTGCCCTGCGCGCCATAAGAGTTGGCAGCAATGGTCAATGCGCTGGCCAAAAAGCCTGCGTTCTGAATGTTGGACGGATCACGTGCGACGATCTCGCGAATGGTCGGCAAAGCACCTTCCAGTTTCGCGATGGTTTCAGCATGGTTACCGGCCGCTTGTGCCTGCTGGGCAGCGGTAAAATCAGCAATCGCCTTATTTTGCGCTTCGACCTGTTCTGCCGTCAGTGCAACCGGCGCAGATGCCTCGGCGGTAGCGGGCGCAGATTCCTGTGCAATGACAGGTGCAGAAAATAAACTAGTAGACAAAAACAAAGTTGCTATTACAGATTTCAACATATCGAGGTGTCTCCTTTTGATTTAATATATAGATAACCAATGAACATAGCCTGTATAAGCCGAACTGTCGTCAAACAGTGAAGGTTTGGTAATTGGTTTTAGACAAAACGTCTGTCACCAGGTATTGTTCCTCACGCGAAGCGTTGGCTCCATGCCTGAATTCAGGCTTCAGCCCCGACAAGTTGGCAAAACCTGACGGCATCGTCAAATGCAATACGTCGATGTTGTCTCATGCGCACGCCTTCCTCCTCAGCTCCCCAGAGCTGCTCCTGCCAAAGTTCCTCAAGATTAACTGCTAGCCATAACTCGTCTGAATCATGGGATTTTTCAGTGGCCGCAAGTGCAGCCACCAACGATCCACCGATGCTGACCAGTGTGCTTATTGTCGCCAAATTGAAGGAATCGAGCGCGTCAACAGCAGCCGTGAGACGCGACAGGCTGTGCGCCGATTGCGGTCGATGAATGACCCCAGCCACCCTGATCAGGCTGATATCATAGCGTTTTTCCGCCCATTCGAGCAGCGGGTCCCATAATTCGCTCTGCTTTTGGGCCAACGCGTCGTCAGGGTCGGCTCGGTAACACAGCGTATCGGTTTCGGCATAAGCCGCAATGGTGCGTACAAACGCATCGCGATCGCGACTCACCTGGTCGATTGCAGCATTGGCAAATCCGGTCATCGGCATTGCTGCGGGGTCGATCTTGTCACCCTGCGCCCGCCATTCATCCGCGATTGCGTCGGCTAAAGTCGCATTCGGCAACAGCAGCCGCGCACGCGCCGGTGTCATCACCGGACGACCATCGAGCAGCAGGGCGTGACCTTCTGCCTGTGCCGCAATCGCGACCTCGGTGTAAAAGCGCTTCATCCGCAATGCTTCATGGTTTTGGCGGGGACTTCCAGCGCGAGACCAGAAATTGGGGCAGCACGACCATTTCAAACGCACCGATGGCCAGCAGTGCGTAGCCCAGATACGGCGGGATGCCCGCAAACCGCTCCAGCGATATCGCTGCGCCGAGCGCCAAGGTGATCGCGCCCATCAAACGCACCGCGCCGATGGTGAAAAATCGCGTGCGCGCAACGCGCTCCGCATCCTCCATCACGACCCCTCCACGATGTGATCAAACAGTTCATCCATCGAATAGGCAATATTGGCCGCGCCCGCTGCCTGCAGTTCTGCTGCATCATGATAGCCCCAATCGACACCAATCGGCCGCACCGAGGCTGCAATTCCCATCGTGATATCGAAACTCGTATCACCGATCATCACTGCGTATCTCGCGCTAGCCCCGGCATCGGCCAGCGCCTGATGGATCATCGAAGGGTGGGGCTTGGATGGATGCCGATCGGCGGTTTGCAGCGAAACAAAGCGATCCTTGATACCATGATGCGTCAGACACAGATCGAGCCCGCGATCAGACTTTCCGGTCGCCACCGCCAACAACCATCCGGCATGATCCAGCCGATCCAGTAACTTTGGCAAGCCATCGTAGAGCGGTTCATGTTGCAGCGCGCCCCTGCCCCGCAGATCATGGAAAGCATTCTTGTAATGCTCGGCCAGAGCAAGATGCAGGTCAGCGCCCCCATTAGGCAGCATCATACGCATCGCCTCAACCAGCGAAAGGCCGACAACGCGGCGCACAATATGATGATCTGGCGGGGGCAGCGCCTCGGCGGCAAAGGCCTGGTCCATGGCGCGACAGATGTTCGCCTGGCTGTCCACCAGCGTGCCATCGCAATCAAAGATCGCCAGCCTTACCACCATGCCTAGCGCGGCGTCCTTGCTGGCGTTGTGCGCGGCTTGGCGGCAGCTTTTCCTGTTGCTTTTGTACGAAGCCCTGGCTTCGGCCTCGTCTTGACCTTGTCCTTGTCCTTTGGCGCGGCGGGCGCAGTCCTGCTGCGCCGCTCACCGCGACGCTCCTTGCGCAGCGATTTTGCATGCGCGCGTGCCTTCTGCTTTTTTTCCTCGCGGTTGGCGGGCGGCGGGCCTTCAACGTTGAACACGTCGTCGCCCAGCGCGGGATCAAAGCCCAATGCCTCCATCGACTCAGCGAAATGCTGCGGAAGTTCGGCGGTGATGTCGAGCGCCGGACCATCGGGATGCGCAATCTTCAGGCGGCGCGCATGCAGGTGCATCTTGCGGCTGATGGTGCCGGTCAGGAAGGCGTCCTGCCCGCCATATTTGCCGTCTCCGACAATTGGGTGGCCGATGGCGGCCATGTGCACGCGCAGCTGGTGGGTGCGCCCGGTGAACGGCTGCAATGCAACCCAGGCCGCACGCGACCCGGCGCGCTCGATCACCTGATAAGCGGTACGGGAAATCTGGCCATTTTCTGTATCGACGTGCATTTTCTCGCCGCCGGTGCCCGGTTGTTTGGCGAGCGGGAGCTCGATCAGCCCAGAATAAACCTCGGGAACGCCGACGATCAGCGCCCAATATACCTTTTTCGCGCTGCGTCCGGCAAAGCGCTTGGCGAAATAGGCTGCGCTGCCGGGGGTACGCGCCATCAGCAAAACGCCCGATGTATCCTTGTCCAGTCGATGAACAAGCCGTGGCCGGACCTGACTGTCGAACATCAGTGCATCGCCCAGCCCGTCAACATGCGCTTGGGTGCGCGTGCCACCCTGAGTGGCCAACCCGGGCGGTTTGTTGATCACCAGCGCGGCACGGTCGCGATGGATAACCATCGCCTGCGCATAAGCAATCTGGTCGTCGCTGAGCGGCTTGGGAGCGGCGCGTCGTGCGGGCCGATCTTGCGACAGCTCTGCCGGTGGGATGCGGATAATCTGGCCAGCAGCAATCCTGTCGCCGGGGCCTACCCGCTTGCCATCAAGCCGTACCTGGCCAGTGCGTGCCCAGCGAGATACCAAATTAAAATTCACATCGGGCAGATGGCGATGGAACCATCGGTCCAGCCGGATGCCGTCATCGTCAACTTCTATGGTGAACTGCCGCGCATCACTGGTAGCGCGATCTGTGCTTGTCGGGGTGTGAACCGTCATGCGAGCCCCCGCGTCATCACAAAACCGGCGATCAGGGCCAGCAGAGCGATGACTACCGAAAGCAGCGCGTAGCCGGCAGCTTCGAGCCATCCGCCACGCTGTATCATGTCGAAGAGCTCAAGACTGAAAGCAGAAAAGGTCGTAAAACCCCCCAGTACGCCGACGCCTAAAAACAGCCGGGTGGCCTCACCGACATGGCCGCGCAATACGAGTGCTGCAAGCGCACCCATCACCAGACCGCCCGCAACGTTCACTGCGAGTGTCGCATAGGGGTAACCGACATGGCCCATGCGGGTGACGAGCATGCCGGTGTGAAACCGCAACGCTGCGCCGATTGCACCGCCCGCCATGACCAACCCGGTCGCTTTCCATGTCAGCGCTGCATCCATAATGCCGCTCTAGCGGGATAGAGCGCAAAAAGGGAAGGCCTAATCGCGGAACGTTGGCATCAGGCAGGTCCGGTCTTCGCTTCGGCTTCGGCGCGTTCCAACTCTTCACGTTCAGCGCCGTCCAGTGCATCAGCGGCCTCGCGGGCCTTTTCCTTCACCTTCTGTTTGTCGGCAGCGAAATCTTCCTGCGCTGCAACAAAATTGCGGTTGGCCTGGTAGTTTCCTTCACCGAATTCCTTGCCATCGTTGGGATGTGTCATCACGTTTCTCCTTTACATGAATTATACGCGATCAACGATGGCTCAGTTCCCTATTGCAATGCCAACAGGCGGGTCAACCAGCCGGACGTCGTTGCTGGAGCGACCTTTGCGGGAAGCGTTCCGCTGCATTCAAGACACCAGGCCTGCGCGCCCTTGGCCCCCATCAGCAGGTTGATATCGCCCAGAACCTGGCCAAGCGCAGCCTGCTGCTTCCATGCGAAATAAGCGACGAGACCGCGCGCCTGCTGCGTCTCTTCTGATGGCGCAAACAAGCCCGCAACAAACTGCTCAAAGGCACTCGGTTTGGTTTCGAAATAATAGGCTGAATAACCGTCATCCTTCAGCTTGGCGCGCTTTGCTGCCTCTGCCACTGCCTCTTTCAGCGATCCGAACTGGTCGACCAGCTTGATCTGGCGTGCGGTGCCGCCATCCCACACCCTGCCTTGTGCAATCTTGTCAACGTCAGCGCTGGACATGCCCCGTGCCTTGCCGACGAGCGACAAAAACCTTCCGTAATCACGCTCGATTGTGCCCTGGATCATCACATCAACCGATGGATTTAAACCGCCAAACAGATCAGGCTGGCCCGAGAGCGGGGTCGTCGCCACGCCATCTGCGTTAATGCCATATTCGGCGAGCGCGCGCTCAAAGCTGGGCAATACCGCGAAGATACCGATCGATCCGGTGATCGTCGAAGGTTCGGCGAAGATGGTGTCGCCGGCGGTTGCCACCCAATAGCCACCGCTTGCCGCAACATTGGACATCGAGATCACCACCGGGATCTTCTTTGCACGATATTGCTCGATCGCCAGCCGGATTTGCTCCGATGCGAACGCTGACCCACCGGGTGAATCAACCCGCACAACCAGCGCTTTCAGGCTGTCGCGCTGCAAGCCATCATGCAGCAACTTTTCGATGCGGTCGCCGCCCGCAGTGCCGGGTCCGGCGTCGCCATCGACAATTGTGCCCGCAATGGTGATTACACCGATTTCATCGCCGCCGCTTTTGGCCGGATTGGCCGAAACCCAGTCGGCAAGCTTAGTGTGCTTGAATGCACCGGGGCCTTTCTTCTCGTCTGCGCCTGCCAGCTTGGCAACATGGCTTCCAAAGTCGGTCTTGGTGCCTACCTTGTCGACGATCTTGCGGTCCACCGCGACCTTGACCAGGTCACCGCGCGCTGCGGTCACCGCTGCGGCGGGGTCGGCACTGTAGCTGGCAATGTCCGCCTGCGGCCGCGTCTTCTTGATGCCATCGAGCCAGTTTGCCCAGACGGGCTCATAAACAGCCAGCAGCGCAGCTTCGGCTTCAGGTGATTGGTCGGATCGAAAATAAGGCTCGACCGCGCTTTTGAACGTGCCGACACGGTAGACGTGCGCTGTCACCTTGAAGCGATCAAGCAGGTCCTTGAAATACAGGCGGGTGCCGCCGGGTCCTGTGAATGCTGCGCCGCCCATGGGATCGAGCCAGATTTCATTTGCATGCGCAGCGAGCCGATAGGACGAATCGCTGTAGACGGTCGCAAACGAATAGATCGGTTTGCCTTTGGCTTTCGCGCGGCCCAAGGCTTCGCCGACCTGTTCGGCGCTGACCTGCCCTGCCCCCATGAACCCGTCGAGATCGAGCACAATCACCTTGACGCGCTTGTCATCCGCAGCGGTATCGATGGCGCGGATCACATCGCGCTCGCGATACTGCTTGAGCGGTGCCTGACCGCTCAGCAGCGCATTGAACGGGTCTGCAACCTCAGGCTCTTCAACGATGACACCGTCGAGCTTCACCAGCAATGCGCCTTCGGTAACGGCGGAAGGGTTTGGCCGCCACGAGAGTGCTGCGAGGATCAACCCGAAAAATAACAAAATCGCGATGAGCACCAGCCCATCCTTGATCGCGACCAGCACCTTCCAGGCGCGCTTGACGAAATTCATGCTTTGCTCCGCGACGGGCGGATGTGCCCCGAACACCATCTAGGCAGTGTCGGCATCATTTACCACCGTTACGCGCGACAAACGTCCGACATGCTTCGACGGTCAGCATTCACCAGCGCAGCAACGGGGGCAGGATGATGCGACCAGCAACAGCGCACATGGCAACCGCAAGCGAATACCAGGTTCCGATGTAAACCAGCGTCGTCGCCGGACAATACACGCTGTAGGCCGAGGCTCCGAACGCGCCTGCCGCCAGTCCAATCAGCCAAGCAGTGCGTTCAGGCGATGTCGGCGCACCCCGGCGGAGCCACAGGACCATTACGGCCGCGATGCCCAGCGCACACAGCGCACTTATCCGCAGGCATTCGAGGCCATATTGCGGATCAAGCTTGGCCTGCAGACTTTGCGCATCATGCGATGGGGCATTGAGCAGGCTGATCAGAGCACCCAAAGGCAGCAGTCCAGCCAACATCAGGGCCCACTTCCACGCTTTGGGTGTCGGCCTGCCGATGCGCGGTGTCGCGGTTGACAGCGCCGCAACAGCCGCAGCCACACCGATCATCAACAATGCGCCTGCGCGGATCATGAACATTCGATCCGGTGATAAAGCGGCAACATCCTCGCGTACGCCCATGGCCAGTGCAACGGCGACCGTCGCGATGATGCTCATCAGCGCAGTCAGCATCAACCCGGTGCGCAAACGCATCGGCGTGACTGGCGCGATGTCGTCAGCCAGAACCGAAACATCAAAGGGTCGCGCCCCAGACGGTGCTGGCGAGACTTGGTTATCAGTCATATTTTTGCTCAAAACATTGACCACATTGTTGTGGTATCGCCATGCAGAGGCCAGTTGTGGCCGTGCATATTTATACATAATGTTCGCTGCTGTGATTGCATATGTTACACCTCTTCGATCATCGCGCTCATTCGCTTGATGCCGCGATGGATGTTGACCTTGACCAGTGCTTCGGATTGACCGCTGCGCGCAGCCGCCTCTGCGATGCTGAGGCCGGTGATCTTGACCAGCCTGATCACCTCGGCCTGCTTTTCGGGCAGGCAGGCGAGCAGCGTGTCGAGGCTCAATCGTGAGGCAATCGCATCATCCTCCGGCTGGGCATGGATGTCTTCGTTGAGATCGGTTTCATCAGCGCGGTAGACCTTGCGCAGATGGTCAATCCAGCGATAGCGGGCTATGGCCGCCAGCCAGGGCAGAAAGGCTCTGTTGCTATCGAAACTGGCGCGCTTGCGGTGCAGCGATATGAGCGTGTCCTGCACCAGATCATCGATCTGCGATGGCGGGATACGCCGGGCGAAATAGCGCCGCAGCCATAATTGGCAATCGCCAAGCAGGCGCGTGTAGGCGTGCCTGTCGCCCTGCTGGGCGGCAAGCATCAACTGACGCAGCGTTTCATCCTGATTGGCCATGCAGAACGGAACGCTACGCGTTGAAACAGATCGCAGCAAGCGGCTGCAGCTTGAGCATCATGTCATCCGGAACGCGCGTCAGCGTGTCGCGAACCGGCGGTCAAACAACCGGTCTAGCGCGAACATGCCGCCGCCGCGTGCCATGAGGATCAAAGATAGACCAAACCACATGACATGCGGTGTCCAGAACGCTTCGGGATAGACGAACAACTGTATGACGAGGGTCATTACCAACAGTCCGGCAGCACCAAAGCGCGTTGCCAGACCCAGCATAATCAGCGCTGGCAAGATATGCTCGGCATAGGTCGCAACCGTGCCGGTAATCTCGGGCAAAGGCATGCGATATTCGTCGCGGAACAGATCATAGGTGATCGGCCTGATCTCGATGAGGGTGCCGTCCTCGATCTTGGTTCGGGCAGACCGCCAGAATTGCGCTGCCAGCGCCAGCCTGACAATGAGCAGCGCGATACCTTCGAACAGCGGGCTGTCGGCCAGCGCAATTGTGCGCCGCAGAATTGTGTTCATTATAGATATGACTTTCCGGTTGGCGTCAGCCGTGCGGACTTGCCAGCGCGCCTGCCTCAATCAGCGACAGAACATGCGGCAAGGCCGCAGCCTCACCCACAATTTCGATGGCGCTGTCTATAAAGTTACGCATGTGTGCCGATTTTTCGATCTGCGCTAATATCTCTCCGCGCTGTGATGTCATGCCGTGCAGCAGGACCAGAGCGTCGGGGCGGCTGATCAACACTATTTGC
Source organism: Blastomonas sp. (assembly GCF_041747255.1). Lineage (GTDB taxonomy): Bacteria > Pseudomonadota > Alphaproteobacteria > Sphingomonadales > Sphingomonadaceae > Blastomonas. Next base: position 10,324 of record NZ_JBGTFM010000123.1, read on the forward strand.
ACATCACATGGCAGTTCCGGCAACTGCTCTGCCAGCGGTGCGGTCAGGCGCACCATACGCACCGCTGGATGCAACACAACCGGCAGGTCAAGCAACCCCGCCTCGTCGAGCCCGGCAAGATCGCACAACCCCAGCGCGGGCAAGTCGGCGGCGTGGTAGCTTTCTAGCCATGCCCATTCGATCCGCGCGAGGTCGAGCGAGGCGGGGTCAACGGGCTCGGCCTGTAAAAAGTCAGCGAAGCATTCTCCGAGCAGCCTGAGACTGCGTGACATTACCTCGGGTCGTTCGATAAAATCGCGTGACAGGCGGTTGAACGTTGCGCCGCCAAGCCGCGCCAGCGTACGCGGGAAGCTTTGCTCCAGCGCCACCAGACGGGCGTGGCTGATTGTGTTGGCATGCGCCTTCAGGCCAAGCAGCGTCCGGTCGCGGTCACCCGCAAACATGCCTTCGGGAAAGGCCGATGGACCTTGCTGCAGCACATTGATAAATCGCGCCTGCAGGTCTGCGAGCGTGCTCATGCCGCCACGGCGCGCAGATCGGCAAGGATTGACCGTGCGTGCGCCACTTCTGCCATCAGAACCGAAAAATCGGGCAGGTTTGTGTCCCATTCGATCAAGATCGGCTTTGCCCCGGCGCGCCCGACAAAGCGAGCAAAAAGCTGCCAGGTCAGAGCGCTCACGGCGCTGCCATGATCATCAATCAGCAAGGGGCCGCTGTCGTGCATTTCGGTGGCATGGCCTGCGAGATGAACTTCGCCGACCAGCGCCGGGTCGACAGCATCAACATAGATGGTGGGGTCAAGCCCAAGATTGGTGCAGCTGACCTCGATGTTGTTGATATCAAGCAGCAGGCTGCAACCGCTGCGGCGGCACAAGGCGTGAAGGAAGCTCACCTCGTCCATCTCGTCGCCGGCAAAGGCCAGATAGCGGGACGGATTTTCGATCAGCATGCAGCGCTGCAACCGGTCTTGTACCCGCCCAATCTGGTCTGCACAAAGCGCCAGAGCTTCGCTTGTGTAAGGAATGGGCAACAGGTCAGGGTAGCGATCGCTGGCATTGCCCGACCAGCTGAGATGATCGGACACGCTGGCAGGGGCATAGCGCGCGCACAATAGCGCGAGTTGATCAAGTTCGTCGTCATCCAGTCCCTGTGCGGTGCCGATGGACAGGCCGACGCTGTGAAAACTTAACGGCAATCGCTCGGCAATGGCGCTCAGCCAGCGATGCGGCGGCCCGCCTGCGCAGAAATAGTTCTGGGGGTGAACTTCCACCCAGGCGGGCGCCACCACCCCGTCCACTCCGTCCAGCACTGCATGATAATGCTCTGGCTTGAGGCCGATACCACAATCGTGCGGCAAACTGTCGGGGGGGAACGGGGTCACACGAAAACATCCTGCAGGCATAAGCGTAAGTTTATACCGGTTCGATCTTTACGCCAGACAGGTTGTGCCGCTGGCGAGGCATCAGCCCTTGGGGGTCGGCTTCTTGTTGCCCTTCTGCGCGACCAAGGAACCACCAAGCTTTGAGCACTCTCCCTTGGCGACATATTTCCAGGCGTTGCCCTGATAGTCGACGGTCGAGGTGCCTGCGCACGAGGTGCCAGGTCCTGCAGAGCAATCGTTCTTGCCTTTCAGCGACACGCCATAGCATTTTTCCTTGGCACCTGCGGCTGCAGCCGGTGTCGCGGCGATGGTCGCAGCAGCCAGAACAGCGGCAGCAGCGGCCCCAAGTGTCAGTACAGAATTGGACATTAGATTTTCCTCTTGATCGTGGATCGACAGCGAAGCCGCAACGATCGTTCGCCTCAGCTTCAAGAGGCATTTCGTGGTCGGGCTTTCACTGGTTACCCAAGCCGCCCGCAACCGACAAAAAATATGCAGGCAGTGGGTTGACCCAGCACGACACTGGTCTATCTAGGCCTCATTAGCACTCACCCTGAATGAGTGCTAATCGTCGGTAGACGTCCAGAACAACTGGTGCCCGACGAAGAGGCTATCACTTTTTCAGTGACGCAAGGAAAGGCAATACACATGGCATTTCGTCCATTGCACGACCGGGTTCTGGTGCGCCGCATCGAAGCCGAAGAAAAGACCGCTGGCGGGATCATCATTCCCGACGCAGCCAAGGAAAAGCCGTCAGAAGGCGAAGTCATCGCCGCTGGCGAAGGCACGCGTGACGATGATGGCGACCGGATCCCCCTCGACGTCAAGGTTGGCGACAAGATCCTGTTTGGCAAATGGTCGGGCACCGAAGTGAAGATCAACGGTGAAGACCTGATCATCATGAAGGAAAGCGACATTCTGGGCATTCTGGGCTGATCGCATCCGCGACCGACCGACTGCGCTTAATCTCAAGATTTAAGGAACATACATCATGGCTGCTAAAGACGTAAAGTTTGGCCGCGACGCCCGCGAACGCATTTTGCGCGGCGTGGATATTCTCGCCGATGCCGTCAAGGTGACTTTGGGCCCCAAGGGCCGCAACGTCGTCATCGACAAGAGCTTCGGCGCGCCCCGCATCACCAAGGACGGCGTCACCGTCGCCAAGGAAATCGAACTGAAAGACAAGTTCGAAAATATGGGCGCGCAGATGGTCAAGGAAGTTGCTTCCAAGACCAATGACATCGCCGGTGACGGCACCACCACTGCCACCGTGCTGGCCCAGGCCATAGTGCGCGAAGGCATGAAGTCGGTTGCTGCCGGTATGAACCCCATGGACCTCAAGCGCGGCATTGATCTGGCGGTGACAAAGGTTGTTGAAAACCTGAAGTCGCGCTCGAAGCCCGTCGCCGGCACCAACGAGATCGCCCAGGTCGGCACCATCTCGGCCAATGGCGAGAAAGAAATCGGTGAAATGATCGCGCAGGCCATGGAAAAGGTCGGCAAGGAAGGCGTGATCACCGTTGAAGAAGCCAAGGGCATGGAATCGGAACTGGATGTCGTTGAAGGCATGCAGTTTGATCGCGGCTATCTGTCGCCGTATTTCATCACCAACCCGGACAAGATGACTGTTGAACTCGACAATCCCTACATCCTGATCCACGAAAAGAAGCTGTCTAACCTGCAGGCGATGCTCCCCATTCTGGAGGCTGTTGTTCAGTCGGGCCGTCCGCTGTTGATCATCGCAGAAGACATCGAAGGTGAAGCGCTGGCGACCCTGGTCGTCAACAAGCTGCGTGGCGGCCTGAAGGTTGCTGCGGTCAAGGCACCGGGCTTCGGCGACCGTCGCAAGGCGATGCTCGAAGACATCGCGATCCTGACCAAGGGTGAGATGATCAGCGAAGACCTGGGCATCAAGCTCGAAAACGTCACCGTCAGCATGCTCGGTCAGGCCAAGCGCGTTTCTATCGATAAGGACAATACCGTCATTGTCGATGGTTCGGGCGATGCCGATGCGATCAAGGGCCGTGTCGAAGCGATCCGCACCCAGATCGAGAACACCACCAGCGATTACGACCGTGAAAAGCTGCAGGAACGTCTGGCAAAGCTTGCCGGCGGTGTTGCCGTGATCAAGATCGGTGGCGCTTCGGAAATCGAAGTGAAGGAAAAGAAGGACCGCGTTGATGATGCGCTGCACGCAACCCGTGCGGCCGTTGAAGAAGGCATCGTCCCTGGCGGCGGCACGGCACTGCTTTATGCAACCCGTGCGCTCGAAGGCATGACCGGCATCAACGAAGACCAGACTCGCGGCATCGATATCATCCGCAAGGCACTCTATGCTCCGGTTCGCCAGATCGCACAGAATGCCGGCCATGATGGCGCGGTGGTTTCGGGCAAGCTGCTCGACAGCAACGACGAGACGCTGGGCTTCAACGCATCCACCGATGTGTATGAAAATCTGGTGGCAGCCGGCGTGATCGACCCGACCCTTGTGGTGCGCGCTGCGCTGCAGGATGCGGCATCGGTTGCCGGCCTGCTGATCACCACCGAGGCAGCCATTGCCGAAGCACCTGAAGACAAGTCTTCGGGCGGCGGCATGCCCGGTGGCATGGGCGGCATGGGCGGAATGGGCGGCATGGATTTCTGATCCAGCCTGCTTGATCGACCATCGAAAAATTGAGGCCGGAGGGGAAACCTTCCGGCCCTTTTTTGTGCGTTAGCCGTTCAGCAAGGCAGCTTCCATGCGCGTCGCCGCCCTATCGTAGAACTTGGCCCGCATCGTCGATACGATATCCGACGGGCTGGTTGCAGGCGTGCCGCCAGCGAAGGGCGGTGCAGGATCATATTCGAGCGACAGCTGGATACTGCGCGCAACGCGCTCGCCATGCAGCCGCGCGATGATCGCCAGCGCAAAATCGATGCCCGATGTGACCCCGCCGGCCGTCACCACTTTGCCGTCGAACACGGTCCGTGCATCCTCGTGCACCGCGCCGACATGATGCAGCAACTGCGTATAGCCCCAATGCGTGGTTGCGCGCTTGCCCTGTAACAAGCCTGCTCGGCCAAGAATGAACGCGCCGGTGCATACGCTGGTGGTCCATTGCGCCGCATCGGCCTGACGCTTTACGAACGCCAGCAGCGCCGAATCGCCGAGCGCTGCCGCAACGCCCAGCCCGCCCGGCACACACAGAAGATCAGCCGGAGGGCAATCTTCGAACGTGACGGTCGGCATGATTGCAAACCCCACATCGGTCATGACCGGCTCCAACGCTTTTGCAGCGACGTGCACTATGGCACCCGGCATCCGCGACAGAAATTGAACTGGACCCGTGAAATCGAGCTGGGTGACCTGATCGAACAGGGTGAATACGATATTGGAGCGTGCGGGGGTCATGGGCATTGCCATTCTTTCAAGCAGATTTGCCCAGGCGCGCGACAGACTTCAGCAGGACCCACTCCCCGATGGTTGACCACCTCAATGCGCCAGTCGTGGATCGTGTGAGGATAATGCTGATCTCAAGATGTGCCAAGCGTCCTTTCGCATCCACCGCGGAGCGTATATATATGGATTATGGCAACGCTCCCCGAACCCAATCTGATCAACGCAGCGCAATTCTTGCAGATCGATTTTGGCTCTGACATCAAGGCAGAGCTGGACAACGGCATTATTCGCATGATGGCCGGCGGCACGGCGGCGCATGCGCGGATTCAATCCAATCTTACGTTAGCGCTTGGACTTGCATTGCGGGGAAGCGGCTGCCGTCCTTATGGCTCAGACATGGGTTTGCAAACGCACGAAATGTCCGTCCGTTATCCAGATGTCAGCGTATATTGCGGCAAGGACAGTGAACTGTTCGACAACGTCAAGGCATTCGATGATCCAGTGTTGCTTGTCGAGGTGTTGTCGCCATCAACTGCCACGAGTGACGCCGGGGTCAAGCTCAACGAGTACCGTGCCATTCCCAGTGTTCAGACGATCCTGATGATCGATCCTGTCGCCAGCACCGTGCGATCTATCACGCGCACCGGCCCGCAAAACTGGATCGACAATGTGCATGGAGGCGGTGAGGACATCGCAATCCCGCACCTTAAGATTACCTTATCGCACACAGATATTTTTGCGCGCTGATCAGCACTGGTCATCCCCTCGATATTATGTCACTATATATGCCATAATATCGAGGGGATAAGCGATCCGCCGTTTCATTGTCTTGCTGATGGTCATAGCAATTGCCTCTGCGGGCATTTGGTTTGCTCGTGTTCCACTGGGCGAAGCGATATACGCTCGGGCCGTGAACAGCGCTTACGGGCAGGATGCCACCGCCGACTTGCCCGATGGTTTGCATGTCATCCTGTGTGGCACAGGATCGCCCTTGCCTGATCCCGACCGGTCAGGGCCATGCACCCTGGTGGTGGCCGGCAAGCAAATGTTCCTGATTGACGCAGGCTCCAGCGCCGGGCGACGCATCGGTCAAATGATGGTGCCTCTGGCCAGACTCGACGCGGCATTTCTCACCCATTTCCATTCCGACCACATCGACGGACTCGGCGAAGTGATGATGCTGCGCTGGGCCGCAAGCGGACGCAAACCCCCACTTCCCGTCTATGGTCCGGTGGGCGTCGAGAGGGTTGTGGCCGGGTTCAACACAGCCTATACGGCTGATTTCGGGTATCGCATTGCGCACCACGGTGCTGATATCATGCCGCGCAGCTGCGCAGGTGGGAGGGCGATGCGCTTTGACCTACCGGTCGAACCCTTGTCGCTAGTCGTGCTCGAAAAGGGCGATGTGCGCGTCACTGCGTTCACTGTCCGGCATGATCCGGTTGAGCCATCGGTCGGCTATCGTTTTGACTATAAGGGGCGCTCGGTGGTGATCAGCGGTGACACCGCGCGCGATGACACGGTTGCCACAGCCTGCAACGGTTGCGACCTCATGGTGCATGAGGCGCTCAATCCTGACATGGTTGGGCGCATACAGGCTGCCGCGCGCAAAGCCGGCGACACCCGCATCGCAAAAATTATGTCCGATATTCCAGGGTACCACACGAGCCCGGTCGAGGCCGCCAGCATCGCGCGGCAGGGCAAGGCGAAAATGCTGGTGTTGACGCACATCGTCCCGCGCATGCCAACAGCGCTGCTGCACCCATATTTTGTTAAAGGGGCATCAGCAGTCTATTCAGGACCAATCATTATTGGTACCGATGGGATGCTGTTCAGCCTGCCCGCCCGATCCGGCAAGATCGAGCGGGACGCGCTATTATAGCGATTACTGGGTTTCTGCAGCGTCGTTGCGCTTGTCGTTATCCCAATCTTTCTCGATTTTTTCAGCACTGGCATCGGCTTTGGCATCGAGATCTTTTGCGGTGGAGTCCACACCCTGCTCAACGTCGCTCATCGTTTCACCGATTGCGTCACCTGTGGCATCGAGGTTGGCTTCGATATCGTCACCTGCTGATTCAGCAGCAGCTTCGGTGCGATCGGCGGTTTCATCCGAACACGCGGCGACACCGAGCGCGAGTGCCGCGAGGCTGGTCATCGTTAGTATACGCATATATTGCTCCTTCATTAGCGAACGACGCATTGCGCGTCCTGCAGGCCATAACTTATGCACCAATGCATGGCGAGTTGCAAAACCGGATGACCCTTGCACATGGCGCTGCTATCGCTCTGGCCATGCCTGACCATAACCATCTCTACCTCGTCGACGGATCATCCTATATCTTCCGGGCCTACCACCGTTTGCCGCCATTGACCAATCCGCAAGGCACGCCGGTGGGTGCGGTTTACGGCTATACGACGATGCTGTGGCGGCTGGCCGATGACCTGCACAAGGCCGATGGGCCAACGCACATGGCGGTCATCCTCGACAAAAGCTCGCAGAGCTTTCGCAATGAACTCTACGATCAGTACAAGGCGCATCGGCCCGCCCCACCAGAGGATCTGGTGCCACAATTTCCGCTGATCCGCGATGCCACGCGCGCTTTTTCAATGCCGTGTATCGAGGAGGACAATGTCGAGGCCGATGACATCATTGCGAGCTATGCGCTCGATGCATTGGCGAAAGGCTGGAAGGTCACCATCGTCTCGTCCGACAAGGATCTCATGCAGCTGATCCAGCCTGGCATCGACATGCTCGATACCATGAAAAACGTGCGGATGGGGCCCGAAGCGGTCATGGAAAAGTTTGGTGTGACGCCCGAGCAGCTGGGCGACGTGCTGGCGCTGATGGGCGATTCTGTGGATAATGTGCCCGGCATTCGCGGCGTCGGCCCCAAGACGGCGGCAAAGCTGATTGTCGAACACGGCGATCTGGAAAGCGTGCTCGCCGCTGCGCCTGCGATGAAGCCGTCAAAGCTGCGCGACAGCCTGATCGAACAGGCCGATATGGCAAGGCTGAGCAAGGTGCTGGTGACACTGAAAGACGATTGCCCGCTGCCCAATGCACTCGATGATTTCCTGCTCAAGGACATCCCGCCGGAACCGCTCGCGGCGTTTCTGACCCAGCACGGCTTCACCAGCCTGCTGCGGAAACTCGGCGCCAGCGGGCCTGCGGATGCGCAATCGTTCCCACCGACTTCGGGCTCATCCGCTCCGCGATCGGACAATGCAATAGCGCCGCGGCCGCTCGCGATGTCCCCGATCAACACCGATGCCTATGTCTGCGTGCAGGATATCGAAACGCTGGACGACTGGATCACCCGCGCCTTTGCCATCGGCACAATCGCTGTGGACACCGAAACCGATTCGCTCGATTCGATGCAGGCACGGCTGGTCGGGGTGAGCCTGTGCATCGCGCCGGGGGAGGCCTGCTACATTCCGCTTGGCCATGGCGGCAGCGACATGTTTGCGGAAAAACCCCAGCAGATCGATATCCATATCGCGATTGCCAGACTCAAGCCGCTGCTGGAGGCTGATGATGTTCTCAAGATCGGCCAGAACCTGAAATACGACATCAATGTGCTTGCCCGGCACGATATCCAAGTTGCGCCGATCGACGACACGATGGTCATGAGCTTCAACCTTGATGCCGGCCACGAGTTCGGCAGCGGCGGTCATGGCATGGACGCGCTGGCGCAACGGCATCTCGGCCATGAGTGCATCAGCTTCAAATCGCTCACCGGCACCGGCAAAAAGCAGATCGGCTTCAACGAAGTGCCGCTGAGCGATGCCACGTGCTATGCCGCCGAGGATGCCGATGTGACATTGCGGCTGTGGCATGTGCTGCGCCCGCGTCTGCCACAAGAAGGCGCAACCCGCGTTTATGAAATGGTCGATCGCCCGCTGATCCCCGTCGTGGCGGCGATGGAGCGCAACGGCATCAAGGTTGACCGCGAGCAGCTCGCGGCACTCAGTCAGGATTTTGCGACCCGCATGGCGGCGCTAGAGCTTGAAATCCACAGCATCGCAGGCGGACCATTTGCTATCGGTAGCCCCAAGCAACTGGGGGAAATCCTGTTCGACAAAATGGGCTTGAAAGGTGGCAAGAAGGGCAAGACCGGACAATATTCAACCGACGTCACGGTGCTCGAAAAGCTCGCCATCGAAGGATCGGAGATATCACGCAAGGTGCTCGACTGGCGCCAACTCGCCAAACTAAAATCCACCTATACCGATGCGCTGCAGGAGCAGATCAACCCGGAAACGGGCCGGGTTCACACCAGCTACAGCCTGGTCGGCGCGCAGACCGGGCGGCTGTCTTCGACCGAACCCAACCTGCAGAACATTCCGATCCGCACCGAAATCGGGCGGCAGATCCGCCATGCGTTCGTGGCCGAACCCGGCAATGTCATTCTGGCGGCCGATTACAGCCAGATCGAGCTGCGGCTGGCGGCGCATATGGCCGATGTTGATACGTTGCGCGAGGCGTTTGCCAACGGCGAGGACATCCACAACCGCACCGCGCAGGAACTGTTCGGCGAGATCAATCGCGACACGCGCGGACGCGCAAAAACGATCAACTTCGCGATCCTTTATGGCATATCACGTTGGGGACTTGCCGGAAGGCTTGAGGTCACCCCTGACGAAGCGCAGGCGATGATTGATACCTATTTCCAACGTTTTCCTGGCATCAACCGCTATATCGCCGAGACGCTGGAAAAGGTGCGCGAAACCGGGTTTACAGAGACCCTGTTTGGCCGCAAAACCCACTTTCCGCGCATATCATCGAAAAATCAGGCTGAACGGCAAGGCAGCGAGCGCGCCGCGATCAACGCGCCGATCCAGGGGACCAGCGCCGATATTATCAAGCGCGCGATGGTGCGCATGGTCCCTGCCCTCAAGGCCGCAGGCCTCGGCAGTGTCAAGATGCTGCTGCAAGTGCATGATGAACTGGTGTTTGAACTGCCCGAAGGTGATATCGATGCCGCCTCGACAGTCATCCGTGACGTCATGGCAGGCGCAGCGGAACCGGCGGTGAACCTGAGCGTCCCACTTGGGGTGGATATCGGCACCGGACCGAGCTGGGGGGCAGCGCATTGATTTTGAAGGGCCTTGTGTTTGTGACGTGTCAGTGATCCCGAAAAGCCCTGAATTTGATGCAACAGCACTGATCGATCCGCTGTTTGACACAGCTATCGGTCAGATCCTGGTGGAAAACTACAAGCTCTGGCTGTTGTGCATCGGCCTGGTCGTGCTGATGGTTGCGTGGTTGCCGTTGCTGCTCAAACGATTGCCGCTGTCGCTGCCGATCATCTGCGTCGCGATTGGTATGGCGGTGTTCAGCCTGACCCCGCTTCGTCAGTTTTCGCCGCATCCGATCAATGGCCCGTTGCTGATCGAAAAGGCAACCGAGTTTATCGTAATCATATCGCTGATGGGGGCGGGACTGAAGATCAGCCGCCCGGTCAACTGGCGAACTTGGAACCTGACCATCCGCCTGCTGGCGATCGTTATGCCGCTGACCATCATAGCGATTGCGTTGTCTGGCATGTGGATCATCGGCCTGCCTCTGGCTTCCGCCATTCTGCTTGGCGCCTGTCTGGCGCCGACCGACCCGGTCCTGGCTTCCGATGTCCAGATCGAACGGTCAGATGGTGATGAAGGGTGTGAGGCGCGTTTTGCGCTCAC
>NZ_JBGTFM010000124.1:0-3633 GCF_041747255.1 Blastomonas sp.
TGCAGCCGCATGATGCCGGCGGCGAGATGCTGGCCGCCAGCCTCGACCTTCGCGACAAGGTCTTCCCACTTTACTGCATTTACGCCTGGCGCGTCGGCGGCGGGAGTCCCTTCCGCAGGCGCTGCGGGAGCGCGGGTCGCGGCGTCCTCGATCAGTCGCGCCAGCCGACCCGGATCGGGCAGTTCCTGCGCGTGCAGCGTGCGCAACAGTGCCATCCGCGCCGAGACCAGCGGGTCGGGTGCCTGACGCACTTCGTCATAGCCCTTGAGCAGCAATTGCCAGAGGCGATGGAGCTGCGCGGGGGGAATCGCAGCGGCCCACTCGCCCAGCTGCACACGTTCCTCGGCGGAGAGCGCATCGACCTCGCCGCCCGAAACCTGCGCCACGGTCACGCGGTGGACGATATCCATCAGCGAGCGCAGCATCGCCAGCGGCTCGACCCCGAGCGCGTATTGTTCGTCGATCCCTACGAGCAGTTCCCTGCCCTCGCCCGCTAGCAGATGCGCCAGCAACCTTCGTTGCGCGCTCTTGTCGGCGAGCCCGAGCATCGAACGGACCCGCTCGGCGGTGACCCTGCCCTCGCTGTCCATATCGGCATGCGCGATCGCCTGATCGAGGATCGAAAGCCCGTCGCGCACCGAGCCCTCGGCGGCATTGGCGATGATCGACAGCGCCTCTGCATCGGCCTCGACGCCTTCCTTGGTGCAGATCAGCGCGAAATGCTCCTGCAGCATCTCGGCGGGGATGCGGCGCAGGTCGAAGCGCTGGGTGCGGCTGAGCACGGTGACGGGGAGCTTCTCCACCTCGGTGGTGGCGAACAGGAATTTCACATGCGCTGGCGGCTCTTCCAGCGTCTTGAGCAGCGCGTTGAAGGCGTTGCGCGAGAGCATGTGAACCTCGTCGACGATGTAGATCTTGTAGCGCGCGCTGACCGCGGAATAGCGCACCGCCTCGATGATCTCGCGGACATCGTCGACGCCGGTGTGGCTGGCGGCGTCCATCTCGATGACATCGATATGCCGCCCCTCGGCGATGGCGACGCAGGGCTCGCAGACGCCGCAGGGGTCGATGGTCGGCCCGCCGGTCCCGTCGGGGCCGATGCAGTTGAGCGCCTTGGCGATCAGCCGCGCGGTCGAGGTCTTGCCAACCCCGCGCACCCCGGTCATCAAAAAGGCATGCGCGAGCCGTTCTCGCCGAATCGCATTGCCCAGCGTCTGCACCATCGCATCCTGCCCGATCAGTTCGGCGAAGGTCTGTGGGCGGTATTTGCGCGCCAGTACGCGATAGGCCTGACCGCCTGAAGCATGCGCGGTGGCTACGGTTGGCGGCAGGTCGAGTCCCAGCCCCGGCATATCGGGCACATCGTCTGGCTGATCGCCAACATCCGTCTGCGGGGAATCGTGCATAAGGCGATGATTAGCCGCAGCATGGAGAAGATGGAAACGAAACCGCCAGCCTGTGCAAAGAGGCGTTCAGCTATTCTGTACATCAAATGAGGGAGCGGTAGGAGCCGAACGACCCGCGGCGAAAATCGTTGTGGCTGCTTCCTTCCGGACCTGACCAGATTGGCGACGGCCACGTCCGCCCGACTCCCGCTCCGCATATGGCGATATGTTGCAAGGAAAGCAAGATCAGGTCAGGTGGCGACTTGCATCCATGCTGGCATGCAGAACGCGCACAATCAAAATGCGCGTTTCATCGCTGCCATAATAGAAGATATGCTTGCGGTGCTTGAGTTTACGAAGCCTGCCGCTTCTTGTGCTCACGCGCTGACCAATCCCGGGGTTATCGACGATCCGGTCAAATGCGATTTTGAATGAAGCGACATAGTCTATCCCCTGCCCTGCCCCCCATTCCGCTGCCGAATAGGCAATGATATCGTCAAGATCAGCGTCGGCAGCTTTGCTGATGTCTAATCGCACCGATATTTCATCCGCGCCTCAGCTACAATCTGCTCCAGTGACCGCGTGGTGATACCGCTGGCCAAGCCCTGTTCAAGCAGGTCATCCAACCGCTCGACAGCAAAAGCCTCATCTCGCTCTTCTGCCCTGTTACGGATCAAATCGCGGATAAAGTCGCTGGCGTTGGCATACATGCCGGTGGCGACTTGTGCGTCGACAAAGGCTTTCATCTCATCGGGGAGTGATATGTTCATGGTGGCCATGGCAGAAATATATCAAAATCGGCCAAAGTTTGCCATAGGAGATCACATCCCCTGCATGTCATAGCTTTCGGCCGGTATGCGCATCGTCAGGCTGCCCCATTCCTCGCGCAGGAAGATCTGGCATGACAGGCGCGAGGTCCGGGTGACGGCCACCGCCAGATCGAGCATGTCCTCTTCCATTTCGACCGGCTCGGGCAGCTTGGCGACATCACCTGCATCGATAATCACATGGCAGGTCGAGCACGCCATTTGCCCCTCGCACGTGCCTTCAAGCGGCTGGCCGTGCGCCTGTGCGACATCGAGCAGACGGTCGCCATCGTTCGCCTGAACGGTCTGGCGAGACTTGCCATCGGCGCTGATGAAGGTGACGTCGATCATCGCTTATCCAAACTGGTCAAGGGCGGCCTGGTTGATCAGATGCGCGGCGCGCTCGATTTCGTCAACCGTGGTGTAGCGGCCAAAGCCAAGACGGATCGACGAACGCACCTGGTCCGCCGACAAACCCAGCGCGGTAAGCACATGGCTGGGCCGTCCGGAGCCGCTGGCGCAGGCAGACCCCGCCGAAAACGCAACACTGCGCACGTCGGACAGCAACCGCGCCACATCCAGCCCGTCGCGCCGCAGGTTAAGATTGCCTTCATAGCGATGGTCCAGCGACCCATTGACCTGCCAGTCCGCAAACAGCGCCAGCGCCACTTTGCGAAGTATCGCGACATGCGCTGCATCCGCGTCAACCCGCACCGCAGCAAGCCTGGCCGCAGCGCCGAATCCCGCGCAAAGTGCAGGCGAGAGCGTGCCCGAGCGCAGCCCCTGTTCCTGACCACCGCCGTGGATCAGCGGTTCAACATTGATGCCGTCGCGGATCCATAAAGCACCGATGCCCTTGGGGCCGTGGATCTTATGCGCGCTCACCGCGACCATATCGGCCGCGTCAGGGATGGGCAGACGGCCGAAGCCCTGCACCGCATCGCATAGCAGCAGCGCTCCGGCGTTGTGCGCGATATCTGCGAGGGCAGCAATCGGCTGGATGACGCCGATCTCGTTGTTGACCAGCATCGCGGCGACCAGCGCGGTCTCGCTGCCAACGGCTGCGCGGGCCACGTCGAGATCAACGATACCGTCATTACCGACCGGCAGCAGATCGAGCGTGAACCCTTGACGCTCCAGCCAGAAGCATGTGTCGCGCACCGCGGCGTGTTCGGTGACGATGGTTACGATGCGGCAGCGCGGCTTGTGCGAACCCAGCACACCGCGCAGGCCCAGATTGATCGCTTCGGTCGCACCGCTGGTGAACACCAGCCGTCCGCCAGCGGGCATCAGCGCGGTCACGCCTTCGCGCGCGAACTCGACCGCTGCTGCCGCCTTGCGTCCGCCAGAATGGGCGCTGTGCGGATTGGCCCAGCCGCCGCCCGAGTCAATTCCCCCCAGCCACGGCTGCATCGCGGCCAGCGCTTCGGGCGCCAGAGATC
>NZ_JBGTFM010000125.1:0-3789 GCF_041747255.1 Blastomonas sp.
GCATATGTCGGGCAGGCTGTTAACGATGCCGGCCATCTCGTCCATCCGCCCCCAGCAGTTGAGCGCGATATCGCAGCCTGCGGCAATGCCGCGCGCCGCGCGCTCGGGCACCGACCCGTCGAGTGCCTTCATATCCAGATCGTCGGTCAAGAGCAGCCCGTCAAAACCGATTGCGCCGCGAATGATGTGCTCGATGATCCAGGGCGAATGGGTGGCGCAGCGCTCCTTGTCCCACGCCTCGAACAGGATGTGCCCGGTCATGCCGATCTCAGCGTAAGCAAGCGTGCGAAACGGGGCGATGTCGCGTTCCAGTTCAGCCGCGCTCGCGCTTACGCGGGGCATTTCCATATGGCTGTCGACCATCGCACGGCCATGGCCCGGCATATGCTTGATCGTGCCGAGCACGCCGCCGCGTCTCAGACCATCGAGCACCGCGCGGCCCAAGGCAGCGACGCGCAGCGGCTCCTGCCCCAAGGCCCGGTCACCGATGGCAGGCGTGCCGCCGGGCACCGCGACATCGAGCAGCGGCAGGCAATCGACGGTGATGCCAACCTCGGCCAGATCAAGCGCCAGCGCCTCGGCATTGATCCGCGCCGCCTCGATCGCGCTGGCAGGCGCAATGTCATACAGCCGGTCGAAAGCCGCGCCGGGTGGAAAGGCGAGCCATTCCGGCGGCTTCATGCGGGTAACCCGCCCGCCTTCCTGATCGATCAGGATCAGCAACCGGTCATCGCCGTGCAGCGCACGCAGGCTGTCGGTCAGCGCGCGCAGTTGCGTCCGGTTGTCAATGTTGCGCCCGAACAGGATGTAGCCAGCGGGCACGCACTCACGAAAAAAATCGCGCTCATCATCGCTCAGCGTCAGGCCGGTCAGTCCAAAAATCGCAGGTGTCATGACGCCAGCTTCGGGCAAAGCCTCGCGAAAATCAACGCACGACGAGGCAGTTTTGCCCGGCTTTCTTCAATGTATCGCACACCGCACTGGCGCGCGCAGGGGTGTCGAGCACCGCGCTCAACCGGAAGACCTGCCCGCCATCGACAGTGGCAGGCACGATCCGGCGATTGAGGCCCGACAGAACCTCATGGCGCTGGCTGAGGGTCGCCCAGCCTGCAACCGCGCCGGCCTCATTGGTATAGGCACCAAGCTGCACGAGCGCGCTGCCTTCGGGAGGTGGCACGCCAGCAGGGTCTGCGAGCTGGCCCTGCGGTTGCTCACCCTGGCTAACAGCAAAGCTTGTATCGCCGGTGCCAGCGACTGCCTGCGCCTGAGGATCTTCGGGTGCCTCCTTGAAATCGCCCTCGGGCGCGGCGATCAGGCTGCCATCGCCCGCGGGCGCGCCGCCGTCGCCGCGAAACCAGAACACCACCACCAGCGCAATCGCCAGCGCCACCAGTCCGAGCAGCATGAAGCCCATCACCCGCCCGGTGTTGCCGCCGCTGTCGGCCTGGTCATCGGCTGATTCGAGCCATGGCAGCCGGTCATCATCGATATCCAGCCCAAGCGACGCATCGCGCGGATCTTCATCCAACCGGTCGTCCAGACGATCATTCATAGCTGTGCCTCATCCTGGTGCGCTCTGCGTTGGCCGCGCGCTGGCTCGTCGATGATCCGGCGGCGATCACATCTCCATCGCCGCATCGACCGCCATCAGCGCCAGCCCGTTGGCAATAACCTGCCCGATATTTTTGGCTAAGAAAAGCCTCGCAAAACTGGTATCGGGCGCGTTAACCATGATGATCCGCTTGTCAGGCCGATCATTGCCCAGATTGAAAAATGCATGGAAGGCCGCTGCTAGATCTCCCAGATAGAATGCGATGCGGTGCGGCTCGCGATTGAGCGCCGCCGACTCGACGATTCGCGGGAACTGCGCCGCTAGCGCGATCAGTGCGTGCTCCTCCTCGCCCAGCGTTTCGAGATGCTCGGCCGAAGGTGCCAACCCCTCGCCAGCCCCCTTACGCAGCAGCGACTGGATGCGCGCATGGGCATATTGCACGTAGAACACCGGATTGTCCTTCGACGCCTCGACCACCTTGGCGAAGTCGAATTCCATCTGGGCGTCGGCCTTGCGGGTCAGCATGGTAAACCGCACGACATCTTTGCCGACCTCATCCACCACCTCGGCGAGCGTGATGAAATTGCCCGAGCGTTTGGACATCTTCACCGGCTCGCCATCGCGCATCAGCTTGACCATCTGCACCAGTCGCACATCGAAGCGCGCCTGGCCCTGCGGCCGGTCCTGGGTCAAGGCCTCGACCGCCGCCTTGATCCGCTTGACCGTCCCGGCATGGTCCGCGCCCCAGATGTCGATCAACTGGTCGGCGGTTTCGGCCTTCTGGAAGTGATAGGCGAGGTCCGCACCGAAATACGTCCAGCTGCCATCCGACTTGCGGATTGGCCGGTCCTGATCGTCACCGAACGCGGTCGAGCGAAATAATGGCAGCTCAACCGGCTCCCAGTCTTCGGGCGTCTTGCCCTTGGGGGCTTCAAGCACGCCATCATAAACCAGATCGCGCGCGCGCAGCACGGCTTCGGCAGCTTCGGGCTTGCCCGCCGCCTGCAGCGCTGCCTCTGACGAAAAGACATTGTGGTGAATGCCCAGCAACGCCAGATCAGCGCGGATCATGTCCATCATCGCCGCGACCGAACGGGTGCGGAACTGCGCCAGCCATTCGGCTTCGGGCGCATCGGCCATGCTGTCGCCCAGTTCGCTTGCCAGCGCCTGCGCCACCGGCACCAGATAATCGCCCGGATACAGGCCCTCGGGCACGTCGCCAGACGCCTTGCCAAGCGCCTCAAGATAGCGCCAGTGCACCGAGCGCGCGAGCACATCGACCTGGCCCCCGGCATCGTTGATATAATATTCGCGGATCACCGTGTGGCCCGAATATTCGAGCAGGGTCGCCAGCGCGTCGCCGACGACCGCGCCCCGGCAATGGCCCATGTGCATCGGCCCGGTGGGGTTGGCCGAGACATATTCGATGTTGACGGTAATGCCCTTGCCGAGATCAGACCGGCCATAATCGGTGCCCAGATCGGCAATCGCGCGCAATTCACCGACCCATGCCGATGGCGCAAGCCGCAGGTTGAGGAAGCCGGGGCCAGCGATCTCGACTCCGGTGATCTCATCGACCTGTTCGAGTGCGCCCTTGATCAATTCAGCCAGCGCGCGCGGATTGGACGCGGCGGGCTTGGCCAGCACCATCGCGGCATTGGTCGCCAGATCACCATGCGAGGGATCGCGCGGCGGCTCGACCGTCAGCGCCGCGCGGTCAAGCCCGGCGGGCAAAGCACCGTCGGCTTCGAGCGCATCGAGTGCATCGTGCAGATGCCGGGTGAAACGGGTGTAGAGTGTCATGAGCGAAACCTTGGTCGTGTCTCCCTCGCCCCTTCAGGGGAGAGGATACGCAGACTTGGAGCGCAGCTCCCAGTCGAAGTTGGAGAGGGGTAACCAGCCACCGGTCGTGCTCCCAGCCCTCTCCCTCGCTTCGCTTACGCGAAGCTCTCCCTCTCCCGTAAAGGGAGAGGGTTATGTCGCATCATCGGGTTGCGTTATATTGCAGCTGATCGCCAGTCAGCTGAAAGCCGACCAGCAATTCAAAGCTGGTGCGCTGTATCGCGGCGCGCACATCGGGCAGCGACAGCGGATCGACCGCAGCGTCAGGATCGCCGGTCTTGCGGCGGCGGGTGATGCGCTCACGGATGTCCTCGGGCAACGTCGCAGCGGACTTTTCGATATAGCCAGCCCCGGTGCCCTTGGCCTCGGCGCGATACTGGCCATCGGCAAAGTTC
>NZ_JBGTFM010000126.1:0-18530 GCF_041747255.1 Blastomonas sp.
TCACTGAACATCATCGACCCGGTTAAACTGGCCCAAATTGCCGGGTTCGATGGTAATTACCTGCACGGGCGACTGCAGAAGGTGGGTTAGCCGCCACCCGCCACACGTCGCGCATCAGGCAGCCTGCGCCGCCTTGCCTCGCAAATCATAAGGATCAAGCCCACGCGCGCGAAACCGGTCATGCGCAGTCGTATAATGCGAGGGCGCGGCGATGTTGAGCCGCGTGCGAACACCCGCCAGCGGCTCGGCGAGCAGCGCACTGATCGACTGTTCGGCGATGCGCGGGCAATCGCGGCCTGACCGGCGCGCCTCGCCGATCGCCTTGAACACCGGTGCATCGCTGCGCACCGTGCGTTTCATGTTCAGCGCGCCCATATAGGCGATGAAGATGTTACCGGGTGCCGGGTTCTGCCCATAGGTAAACGCCAGCACGCATTGTTCGCCCAGCGCATCGCGGCCATAGCCGGTGAGAATGTGCAGCAGATCATGCGTGTCACGCAGCCGATTGACATACCATTCAATCAGGTCACCAAAGCGACGGCCCTGCTGGAACCGGTCATATTCGGCAACCAGCCCGGCGGCGGTCAGCCCCTCGCGCTCCATGAAATCTACATAGGCATGCGCAACGCTGCCCTTGGGCATCGCGCGCAGCCGTGCATGGTCATCAAGAAGATCGGGCAGATACGGTTCGCTGGCGCGCAGCGCCTTGCCCGCATCGCTGTAAACAAACGCACGCGCCTCGTCGACCAGACCGAGGCGCGGCAGGCATTGGAAGATGTGAAACACCTGTTCGGTGTCTTCCTTGTCCGCGATCAGCTTGCGAAAATGGTGCATCGCCTTCAACGGCCGGAACTTCGGCGTGGGGCGATCCGGGTGGCGAAAAATCGGTTCGGTCATGGCGGGCAACTTTTGCTTGGGGCGGCGTGCTTACACTCATGTTAATACCATGCTCCCGGCGCGCTGGAAACCCTTTCCAATGTGCTGCGATATAGGTCGGGAAAGTCGCTGACTTGCCCGCCAAGGCCTGCTAGGGGCGGCATCATGCTCCAATTCAACGACCTCACCGTGCGCCTTGGCGGGCACACGATCCTCGATCATGCCACGGCGGCGCTGCCCACCGGCAGCCGCGTCGGGCTGATCGGCCGCAATGGTGCGGGCAAATCGACGCTGATGAAGGCGCTGGTCGGGCTGATCGAGCCCGACACCGGCAGCATCCAGTTTCCGAAAGACGCGCGCATCGGTTATTTGAAACAGGATGCGCCCGATGGCGATGTCAGCGTGATCGAGACGGTGCTGGCCGCCGACCTTGAGCGTGCGCGGCTGATGCACGAGGCCGAAGCGACCGCCGATCCCGAAGGTCTGGCAGCGGTGCACGAACGGCTGGCGGCGATCGAAAGCCATTCCGCCCCGGCGCGTGCGGCGCGCATACTGGCGGGCCTGGGCTTCGATGAAGAGATGCAGGCGCGTGCGCTTGATAGCTATTCGGGCGGCTGGAAGATGCGCGTGGCGCTCGCCGGCCTGCTGTTTTCCGATCCCGACATCATGCTGCTTGATGAACCATCGAACCACCTCGATCTCGAAGCGACCCTGTGGTTGGAGGATTTCCTCAAATCCTGCCGCGCGACGATGCTGGTGATCAGCCACGAGCGCGATCTGCTCAACCATGTCGCCGACCATATCCTGCACCTCGATCATGGCCGCCTGACTCTCTATCAGGGCGATTATGACTCGTTCGAGCGCCAGCGCAGCGAGCGCCAGCTGCAGGCCGCAGCCGCCCGCGAGAGGCAGCTTTCCGAGCGCGCCAAGCTGCAGTCCTTCGTCGATCGCTGGCGCGCCAAATCGCACACCGCCAAGCAGGCACAAAGCCGCATGAAGGCGCTCGCCCGGATGGAACCGGTCGCCGCCAAGCTTGACGATCCGACACTGGCCTTCGATTTTCCCAATGCCGATGAGCTCAAACCGCCGCTGATCACGCTTGATGATGCATCGGTCGGCTACACGCCGGGCGCGCCGATATTGCGGCTGCTCAACCTGCGGATCGACCCTGAAGACCGGATCGCGCTGCTCGGCAAGAACGGCAATGGCAAGACCACGCTGGCGCGGTTGCTGGCCGGGCAGTTGCAGCCCGAAGACGGCGCGATCAGCATGGCCGGGCGGATCCGGGTCGGCTATTTCACCCAGTATCAGGTCGAGGAGCTCGATCGCGATTCCTCTCCGCTCGAGCATATGGCGCGACTGATGCCCGGTGCGCCGCCCAAGGCGGTGCGCGGGCAGCTGGGCCGATTCGGCTTTTCAGGCGACAAGGCGACGATGTCGGTGGGGTTGATGTCAGGCGGCGAGCGCGCCCGGCTCGCGCTCGCGCTGATCACCCGCGATGCGCCGCACCTGCTGATCCTCGACGAGCCGACCAACCACCTTGATGTCGATACCCGCGAGGCGCTGGTGCAGGCGCTCAACGCGTTCAGCGGCGCGGTGATCATCGTCAGCCATGACCGGCACATGCTAGAGCTGACCGCCGACCGCCTGGTGCTGGTCGACAATGGCCGCGCGACCGCGTTTGACGGGTCGCTCGAAGATTATACCGCGATGGTGCTGGGCAAGGACAAAGGCGGCAAGGGTCAAGCGGGCAAGCCTGAGGTTGACCGCAAGGAAAAGCGCCGAATCGCTGCCGAACTGCGCCAGCGCCAGGGTGATCTGCGCAAACGCGCGAGCGCCTGCGAAAAGCAGGTCGCAAAACTGGAAGCCCGCTGCCGCGAGCTTGACCGGGCGATGTTCGATCCTTCGTCGGCCTCACCGCTGGACGCCGCGCTCAAGATGAGTGAACTGATGCAACTGCGCGCCACCACCGCCACGGCGCTCGAAGCCGCCGAAGCGGAATGGCTGGAACTGTCAGAAGCGGTCGAGGGCGGCGAGGTTGCGTAAGGGCGGCAACCGAAGCGTCAGGCAGCGCGGGGAACGATATGGTCGAGATCGCGACTCAGCTTGCGCTTGGCTTCCTCAAGATCAAAATCAATCTGAAGGCCGAGGAAAAAGCCTTCGCTCATCCCGAAATAGCGCGCCAGACGAAGATCGGTGTCCGCATCAACGGGGCGCGTCTCCTCACGTAAGCCCTTGAGGAAATCGCGCGCGATCCCGGCACCCCCGACGACTTCATCTAGCGCAATTTCGGAACCAATCAGGAAATCCTCACGCAGGATCGAGCCGGGATGGACGTTGTCCAGCCGGTCGTCATCCTCTGTGATAGTCCTCGATCCGGCCAATGTACGCTTCCTCAAGCTGCCCTGACAGCGTAGATCGCCGGCCGGTATCTGGCCTCCGGAATTGGATGACCTTTTTCGCACGCATATTCGAGCCACATTCCAATGGCGACCTCAGCCTCGGCGATTGCTTCGACCGGAGTATCGCCATGCGCCGAACACGGTTTCAAATCCGGCACATCAGCAATCCAGCAGTTGTCCTCTCCAGACCAGAAAACGTTGATGTGATAATGATGCGCCATTATTCGTCCAATTTGAGACCTGATTGCTCCACCATATCAAGAAACTGGGCGACTTGATAGGCTTTGGCATCCTTGCCGATGGGTTGGATGATGAGCGGCCGTGCGAGCTTGATATGTCCGTAGACATGATGGCTACCGCTGGTGCGGTGATGGCGAAAGCCAAAAGCTTCAAGCAGCCGGACGAAATCGCGAAAGGAAATTACGCCCGCTCGTCCTGCAAGCAATAGCTGATAGAGTTTTTTAGGCTTGGTCATGATAACCTCAGAGAATTTGGCTCGTCGATTATTTAGCTCGGCTTTCGATATCTTCCTGCAAACCTTGGCATTTTGCATTATATAGGCTTAAGTCGTTGCAAAATATATCGAGGTTATCTTTCGACCACTGCCTTCGGAAGACAGTGCGATTGGCACAAATCGCATATTCAAGCCTAAACTGGTTAAGTCATCACCGCAAACCCCTCAAAACTTCCGCTGCGATTTCCCATAGCGCATCTTGCGCGTGCCCGGCTTGCCCTCGGTCGCGCGGCCCCTGGGGGAGGCGATCCGCTGCTCATGCGGCAGGCCTAGCTCTTCGGCTTCCAGCTTGCGGATTTCGTCGCGCAAGCGGCCGGCTTCCTCGAACTCTAGGTCTGCTGCGGCGGCGCGCATCTTCTTCTCAAGGTCTTCGATATGGCCGCGCAGGTTGTGGCCGACCATGTGCGGGCGATCTTCCAGCCCGGTCTCGATCAGCACGCTGTCCTTGCTCGCGGCGTGAGCAAGGATGTCGCCGATGTTGCGCTTGATCGTCGTCGGCGTGATGCCGTGCGCTTCGTTATACGCGACCTGCTTTTCGCGGCGGCGGTCGGTCTCGTTGAGCGCGCGTTCCATGCTGCCGGTGATCCGGTCGGCGTAAAGGATGACGCGCCCCTCGACATTGCGCGCGGCGCGGCCGATCGTCTGGATGAGCGAGGTTTCGCTGCGTAAAAACCCTTCCTTGTCGGCATCAAGGATCGCGACCAGCCCGCATTCGGGAATGTCCAATCCTTCGCGCAGCAGGTTGATGCCGATCAGCACGTCATAGACGCCGAGCCTGAGATCACGGATCAGCTCGATGCGCTCCAGCGTCTCGACGTCCGAGTGCATGTAGCGCACCTTGATGCCCGCCTCGTGCATATATTCGGTGAGGTCCTCGGCCATCCGCTTGGTCAGTGTGGTGACGAGCGTGCGATAGCCAGCAGCGGCGACCTTCTTGCATTCGTTGATCAGGTCATCGACCTGCTCCTCGACCGGCTTGATCTCGACCGGCGGATCGATGAGGCCCGTGGGGCGGATGACCTGCTCGGTAAACACCCCGCCGGTCTGCTCCATCTCCCATTTGCCGGGCGTTGCCGAGACGCTGACTGTCTGCGGGCGCATTGCGTCCCATTCGATGAAGCGCAAGGGGCGGTTGTCGATGCAGCTGGGCAGGCGAAAGCCATATTCGGCGAGCGTCAGCTTTCGCCGGTGGTCACCGCGCGCCATCGCGCCGATCTGCGGCACCGTCTGGTGGCTTTCGTCGAGGAACAGCAGCGCATTTTCCGGCAAATATTCGAACAGTGTCGGCGGCGGTTCGCCGGGCAAGCGCCCGGTGAGAAAGCGCGAGTAATTCTCGATCCCCGCACAGCTGCCCGTCGCCGCGATCATCTCAAGGTCGAAATGGGTACGCTGTTCGAGGCGCTGCGCCTCAAGCAAGCGCCCCTCGATCTCAAGCTCCTTGAGCCGCTCGGTGAGCTCGAATTTGATCGCCGCGCTCGCCTGCTGCATCGTCGGGCCGGGGGTGACATAGTGCGAGTTGGCATAGACCCGCACCGTCTCAAGGCTGGCGCCGGGCTTGCCGGTCAGCGGATCAAACTCGACAATGGCCTCGACCTCGTCTCCGAAGAACGAAATGCGCCAGGCGGTGTCTTCATAATGCGAGGGGAACAGCTCCAAGGTATCGCCGCGTACCCGAAAATTGCCGCGCGTGAACGCCGCATCATTGCGCTTGTACTGCAGCGCGACGAGTTTGCGGATCAGCTCGCGCTGATCGACACTTTCCCCCGCCTTGATGTCGAAGATCATCGCCGAATAGGTCTCGACCGATCCGATGCCGTAGATGCACGAGACCGAAGCGACGATGATCACGTCATCGCGTTCGAGCAACGAGCGGGTGGCCGAATGGCGCATCCGGTCGATCGCCTCGTTTACCGAGCTTTCCTTCTCGATATAGGTGTCCGAACGCGGCACATAGGCTTCAGGCTGATAATAATCATAATAGCTGACGAAATATTCGACCGCGTTGTCAGGGAAAAAGCTCTTGAACTCGCCATAAAGCTGCGCGGCGAGGATCTTGTTGGGAGCGAGCACCAGCGCGGGACGCTGCGTCGCCTCGATGATTTTGGCCATGGTGAAGGTCTTGCCGGATCCGGTGACACCGAGCAGCACCTGATCCTGGTCCTGCGCCCTGATTCCCTCAACCAGTTCCTTGATCGCGGCGGGCTGATCGCCCGACGGCGTATATTCGCTGACCAGGGTGAAGGGCCGTCCGCCCTCGGCTTTGTCTGGACGCACCGGCTTGTGCGGCACGAAATTGCCATCGGTTTCGGGCTCGTCCAGCCCGCGTCTGATCACCAGTTCCGCCATACCTGACGATATGCGCAAGGCGGCGGCCCAGCGCAAGGGCAGCGCGGTGTTTGCAATCGCGCGCGGCGCTGTTTAGGGTCGCGGCGACGAAAAATGAGGTCACGCATCCAGTGGCCAAATTCGGAGATTGAATGATGAAGCTGTTGCAAACTGTATCGATTTTGGCGCTCCCCCTGCTGGCGTTTGCCGCGTGCAGTGGCGGTGGCGCAGATACCGATGGCGACGGCAAGATCAGCAAGGACGAGCTTGCGGCCGAGGCTGCCTCAATCAAATTCAGGCCCGGTGAGTGGGAAAACAAGATCGAGATCGTCGATGTGAAATTCGATGAAAGCAAATTGCCACCCGAAGCCAAGGGCATGACCGGTGCAATCGTCAAGCAGATGATCGGTCAGGTAAACACCAGCAAGAACTGCCTCACCAAGGAAGATGCTGAAAAGCCCGGCGCGGATTTTCTGGCGGGTGCCGACAATGAGGAATGTGACTACAAAAAATTTAGCCTGTCCGGCGGCAAGATCGACGCCGATATCTCGTGCAAGGGCAAGCAGGCCGGTGAGCAGGGCGACATCAAGATGACCGGCGACTACACGGCAACCAGCTATAATATGGAGATGTCGATGAACATGCAGTCGCCCGGCGCAGGCAACATGACGATCAACGCGAAAAACAGCGCCAAGCGCATCGGCGACTGCAAGGGCTGATATGCATCTGCTAGGCGCAATGTATTTTCGATATCGTCTAACTACATCAATGGCCTGTCTGTTCGCCGGCGAAAGCCGGACTCCAGTGCGGGGCAGCGCTGCAGTCGCTCTGGATTTCGGTCTAAGCCGGAAGACGGGCGGTGCATTTGGTTCAGTGATGGCCAAGATGCTGGCGTTGCTGGCCGCTGCTGCGGGGCTAACCCTCACCCCGGCCACCGCGCAAGCTGACGACAATGTCCGCATCGAACTCACCTTCAGCGCGGATGCGCTTGACCGTTCGCGCGTTGCCGGCCTCGCCCATCGTCCGTCGCTGCGCGAGGCGACGCTGGACGACAAGGTGCGGATCGCTTCGATTTCGAAGCTGGCGGTGGGCGTCGCGGTGATGCGGCTGGTCGACAAGGGCGCGCTCGATCTTGATCGCGATGTCGCGCTCTATCTGGGCTGGCCGGTGCGCCACCCCGCGTTCCCGACGACGAAGATCACGCTGCGGATGCTGCTGTCGCATCAGTCGGGGCTGCAGGACGATGCAGGCTATTTCCTGCCGCTTGATGCCAATCTGGCCGATCTGCTGGCCAAGCCGGAGGCGTGGGACATGGGCCACGAACCCGGCAGCTATTTTCGCTATGCCAACGTCAATTATCCACTGGTCGCCGCGATCATGGAGGCTGCAACCGACCGACGATTTGACCGGATCATGATCGAAGAGGTGTTTGAACCGTTGAAAATTCCGGCGTGTTATAACTGGTCGGGCTGCACAAATGGCGCGGCGAAGGATGCGATCACTTTATATCGCCCCGATGGCAGGATTGCGCGCGATGACTGGATCGGCGAGCCCGACCAGTGCGCCTATGTCGCTGCGAGCGATGGCCGCTGCGATCTCGAATTCTACCTGCCGGGCCGCAACGGATCGGCATTCAGTCCGCAGGGCGGCCTGCGCATTTCGGCGGGCGGCCTCGCACGGCTGGGGCAGATGCTGCTCAATGGCGGTGATGGCTTGATGCGGCCTGAATCCTTTGCCGAACTGATCCGCGCGCAATGGCGCTTTGATGGCAGCAATGGTGACGACGACAACGGCTATTTCACCGCCTTTGGCCTGGGGGTGCAGCGCATCGAACAGGGTGAGCGCGTGTGGATCGGTCATCCGGGCGAAGCCTATGGTTTGCGCGCCGGGCTGTGGGTCGACCGCGCGGCAGGCGAAGGCGTGGTGCGTATCGTCACCGGCGTGGCGGAAGATGACCCGGTGGGTCATTGCCTTGTCACCTGCCCCTGATAGGTTGCACACCGCAACCTTGATCGTGACCGCACGTGCAGGGCGATTGCATGCAGCAGGAGAATATAAATATGATTGGCTATGTCACCGTAGGCAGCAATGATCTGGACAAAGCGCGCGACTTTTATGCCGCGCTGGTCAGCACGTTGGGCGGCAGCGAACTGATGCGCCTGGAGGAAAACGGCTTCACACTGTACGGCACCGCCTGGGGCGTTCCCGGCATTGCGGTGACCCGCCCCCATGATGGTGAGCCAGCGACCGTCGGCAACGGTATGATGATCGCGCTGGCGTTCGACAAACGCGCCAAGGTCGACGATCTCCACGCCAAAGCGCTCGAACTGGGCGGTACCTGTGAGGGCCCGCCAGGGGTGCGCGGCGAGGATGGTGACCAGGCATTTTATGGCGCCTATTTTCGCGACCTTGACGGCAACAAGCTTTGCGCGTTCAAGATAGGTCCGGCGGACTGAAGTGCATCCTCACCTGTATCGTTTTCTGGCGAAAGCCGAAGCCCGGGGGCAAGATTGCACTACCAGCCTTCTGGATTCCGGCCTTCGCCGGAAAGCGACGGGAAAATATTGATGAACAAAGCAGCAGCTTGGGGCTTGATCGGCAGCGCCATCACACTCGTTCTGGCAACGCCCGCGCTGGCGCAGGATGCGCTCGGCACGGCGGTTGCGACCGATTATGACGCCAAGCTCGAAGCCCTGTTCCTCGATTTTCACGCCAACCCGGAACTGTCATACAAGGAAACGCGCACCGCCGCGATTATCGCCCGAGAGCTGCGCGACACAGGCGCGATTGTCACCGAAGGCGTCGGCGGTACCGGAGTGGTCGCGATCATGAAAAACGGTCGCGGCCCGGTTGTCATGGTGCGCGCCGATATGGACGGCCTGCCGCTCGCTGAGGACAGCGGCCTCAGCTATATGTCCAAAGTGCGTCAGGTCGACATCGACGGCATTGAAAAGCCGGTGATGCACGCCTGCGGGCATGACACCCACATCACTTCGCTGATCGGCACCGCGCGGCGGCTGGCGGCAATGAAGGACCAGTGGCAGGGCACGGTGGTGCTCGTCGCCCAGCCGGGCGAGGAACGCATCGGCGGCGCGCCAAAGATGCTCGCCGACGGGCTGTTCACGCGGTTTCCCAAGCCCGATTATGCGCTCGCCTTTCACGTCAGTTCGGGCACGCCAGTCGGCAAGATCGAGATCCAGCCTGGCATCAGTGCGTCGTCATCCGATTCGGTCGATATCATCATCCACGGCATTGGCACGCATGGGGCCTATCCGCACATGGGCAAGGACCCGATCGTGATGGGCGCTCAGATCGTCATGGCGCTGCAAACCTTGGTATCGCGCGAGATTTCGCCGCTGACTCCTGGCGTTGTCACCGTCGGCGCGTTCCATGCGGGCTTCAAGCACAACATCATTTCCGACCGCGCCGAGCTGCAACTGACCGTGCGTTCCAACGACAACAAGGTGCGCGATACGCTGATTGCCGGGATCAGGCGCATCGCCGAAAACGTCGGACGGATGAATGGCATGCCGGACGACAAGCTGCCCGAGGTCAAGGTCGGTTTCGAATCGACCCCGGTAACGATCAACGACGCACAACTGACCAATCGCATCACCAAGACTTTTGCGAAACGATTCGGCACCGAAGCCCTGCTGACCAACGAGCCACAGACCGGCATGGGGGCAGAGGACTTCGCCTATTTCGTCGCGCCCAACACCGATGTGCCCGGCCTGTATTTCAACGTCGGCGGCACCCCGCAGGCCGATATCGATGCGGAAAAGGCAGGCGGTCCGCCGGTGCCTGCGCACCACTCACCGTTCTTCAAGATTGCTCCGCGCGAATCGATCACGCTGGCGACCGAGGCGATGGTGACAGCGGTGATTGATCTGCTTGGTCCCGGCAACGGCCCGACGGCAAATTGAACCGCATCTGATGGCAAAACGGCGTACCCGGGACAACGATGAGGACGATACCACCGACGAGGGTCCGCCGCCGGTGCCGTGCTGGCTGTGCGGGCGCGACCTTGGCGATGCAGTCGAATGGCATCATCCGGTGCCCAAAAGCCGCGGCGGCAAGGCGCGCGCGCCGGTGCACCCGATCTGCCACCAGACCATTCACGCACATTTTACCAATTCAGAGCTTGGTCGCACTGATGGTGACCCCAAGCCAATCCGTGACCATCCGGAAGTCGCAAAGTTCCTGACATGGCTTGCGGGCAAGCCGGCTGATTTCAACGCGCCTACGCGCAAAAAGGACAGATGAGCCATCCAGCGCACCATTTATCATTGAAAGACTTCGGGTTAGTGGCCAATGCCTGATAGAAATTTTCTATCAGGCGGGCGGGCAGATTTCGACTTGGCGACACAGTACGTTCGCCTATTTC
The DNA here is from genome assembly GCF_041747255.1 of Blastomonas sp. Lineage (GTDB taxonomy): Bacteria > Pseudomonadota > Alphaproteobacteria > Sphingomonadales > Sphingomonadaceae > Blastomonas. Next base: position 10,502 of record NZ_JBGTFM010000126.1, read on the forward strand.
TGGCGCTGCGACTTCGGTAACCAGGGCATGGCAGTAATGGCGTTACAATCGGGACAGATCATGGGGGCACGCGCAGCGATTCGCTGGATGCTGAGCCTGATCAATCCAGACCGCAGCTTCATCACGCTTGCCGTGATTTACGGCATCGCAGTGTCGATCCTGTCGCTGGCCACCCCGATTTCGGTGCAGATGCTGATCAACGCGGTCGCCAATACGGCGCTCGTCGCGCCTTTGATTACATTGGCAAGTACCTTGCTGCTGCTGCTGCTGATCGCGGTGCTGCTCTCGGCGCTGCGCATCTATATTATGGAACTGTTTGCCAGGCGCTTCTTCGCGCGGCAGGTCGCGGAAATCACGGTGCGATCGATCCACGCGCGCAATCCATTCTTTGAAGACAACAAGCGCCAGGACCTGTTCAACCGCTATTTCGATGTGGTGACCGTGCAAAAGGCGGTGCCAAGCCTGTTGATTGGTGGCTTTACGATCATCCTGCAATCCGTGGTCGGCTTTGCGGTCACCGCGTTTTACCACCCCTTCTTCCTCGCCTTCAATCTGCTGGTCATCGGGCTGGCAATGTTTATCCTGCTGGTCTGGACGCGCGGCGCAATCCGTTCCGGCATCGAGCTTAGCCATGCCAAATATACCGCAGCGAGCTGGCTGGAGAATGTCGGTGCCTCCAACGGCTTTTACAAATCGGGTCGCCATATCGACCACGCGCTTGACCGGTCGGAGGCGGTCACCGCCGCCTATATCAAGGCGAAGGAACGGCATTTTCGCTACACGATGTCGCAGACCGTTGCGTTTCTGCTGTTGTATGCGTTTGCCAGTGCAGGCCTGCTGGCCCTGGGCGGCTGGCTGGTGATCCAGGGCGAGCTGTCAATTGGGCAGCTGGTTGCGGCCGAACTGATCCTGTCAGCAGCGTTTTTCGGGATCGGCCAAATCGGCACCTATCTTGAGATCACCTATGATCTCATCGCTGCCGCCGAAGAAATCGGCCAGATTCATCATATCGAGCAGGAACCGCCGGTCAGGGAAGGCGAGGACGCGATCACCGGCAGCGATCTGGTGCTGCGCAAGATCAGCCACACCGGCACCGCACCGGGCATCGTGCTGGACATCACGATTCCGGCAGGCAGCCAGCTGATCGCGACAGCGCAGACGCACGATGTCCAGCGATTGTTCACCTATTCGATGAAGCGGTTCATCGCGCCTGACAGCGGCATCGTCACGCTCGGCGGACAGGACATGACGATGCTCGACATGTTCCGGCTGCGCAGCGAGGTGATCGTGCTGGATCGCCCGGCCATCGTACAGACCAGCATCCGCGACTATCTGCGGCTCGCCGGGCCGCAAATCAGCTCAGCCGATGCTTTGCGCGCGCTGTCGCTGGTGGGGCTGGAAGAGCGCATTTTGCGCTTGCCCAGCGGCATGGATACCGAGCTGTCGAGCAGCGGCTGGCCCCTGTCCTATTCTGAAGTCATGCGGCTCAAGCTGGCGGGTGCGGTGCTCAAAAAGCCGCGCCTGCTGATCATGAGCGGCCTGTTCGACATTGTCGATCCGCTCATATTGAAAGCGGTGCGCAACGGGATGCAACCCACCGGTGCAACCGTCATCCAGTTCAGCTATCGCGCCGAACCGCAGGCGGATTGCACCTATCTGTGGCTGGGGGCAGACCAGCAGCTGATCGTTGACGACCCGGCAGCATTCGAACGCCTGCGCGCGGTAACGCGTGCGGAGGCAAGCGCATGACAACGCGCGAACAATCGCTCAGCCGGTTCACCACGCTGGCAAGGCTGCGCCCGCCCCGTCCCTTGCGCGCGTTGGCCGTGATGGTGCTGGTCGGCATGGTCGCCTCCGGGCTGTTCATGGCCTATGCGACGTGGGTGCAGACAGCCTATGGCACCGGCCAGGTGATCGCGCTAAACCCGCAGGACCGGCTGCAGAACGTCACCGCATTGGTCTCCGGCCGGATCGAGCGCTGGTATGTGCAGGACGGCGCTGTAGTGAATGAGGGCGATCCTATCGTCCAGATTTCCGACAACGACCCGCTGCTGCTGCAAAGGCTGCGCGCCGAACGCGAACTGGCACAGGCGAGAGCTGCCGCCGCAGCAAGCGCGCTGTCCACTGCGCGGCTCGATGTCGGTCGCACCGGAACCCTGCTCGCCGAAGGCCTGGTATCGCGCCGCGAGAATGAGTTGGCGCGCATCAAGGTCGCCGAGATGGAGGCGACATTGGCCGAGGCCCGCGCAGCCATTACCCAGATCGACATCAATCTGGCGCGCCAATCCCTGCAAATGATCCGCGCGCCGCGCAACGGTGTGATCCAGCGGATCAGCGGCGGCGACAAGGCCACGATGGTCTCGCAGGGCGATATCCTGGCCAGCTTTGCGCCGATCGAGGCACCGCGCGTGGTAGAGCTTTACGTCGACGGCCGCGATGCGCCGCTGCTCAAGCCCGGCCAGCAGGTGCGGCTGGAATTTGAAGGCTGGCCCGCAATCCAGTTTTCAGGCTGGCCATCGGTGGCGCGTGGATTGTTCGATGGGCAGGTACAGTCGATCGATCTGGCAGCGTCGCCCAATGGGCTGTTCCGGGTGCTCGTGCGCGAGACCAAAGGCAAGGCGCCCTGGCCCGGCGAACCCTATGTGCGGCTGGGCGCCAATGTGCGCGGCTGGATTACCATGGAAACCGTGACGGTTGGCTTTGAACTGTGGCGCCAGCTCAATGACTTCCCGCTGCAAAATCCCGCGCTGCCAAGGGAGCAGCAGGGCATCGGCGAGCAGTCGTCGGGCGGGAAGACATCCGGGGACATGCGCTGATGCGCCGAGCAAGTCTGGTGATTCCGTTGTTGCTGGCGCTGGCCCCCGCCAGCGCGGCCATCACCGCTACGCCTGTGCGCGCGCAGAGCAGCAACACGCAGTCCGAACAGGGCCTGCAGCTTGATGAGGTGCTTGCCTCGTCACGCCGCTTTGCGCCTGCCATCCTTGAAGCGCTGGCCAACGCACGCGCCGCCGACGGGCGCGTTTTGGCCAGCGAGGGCGCGTTCGACCTGTTGTTTTCCGGCGAGGGCTATTCGCGGGTCACCGGATTTTACGATGGCACCTATGTGCAGGGCAAAGCGATCCAGCCGCTGACCAACAACGGTGGTCAGATAGAGGCGAGCTACCGTGCCTCGCGCGGCGATTTTCCGATCTATGAGGACTATAGCTTCACCAATCAGCTTGGCGAACTCAAGGTGCGCGGCGTCTACGCGCTGTTGCGCGACCGCGCCATCGATGACCGCCGGTTCGGCCAGCGCAACGCGCTGATCGAGCGCGACATGGCCGGGCTTGAGGCGTTGATGGTCGCCATCGGGGTGCAGCAGCGCGCAATCCAGACCTATGGCCAGTGGGTCGCGGCAGGCCAGCAGGTGCGGGTATATCGCAACCTGCTGAAGCTGGCCGAAGACCGCCAGGCGGGCATCCGCCGTCAGGTGCAACTGGGCGCACGCGCCGCGATCCTGCTGACCGAGAATGAGCAGAACCTGCTGCGGCGCACGTCGCTGCTGGTCGCTGCCGAGCGTGATCTGGCCAATGCCGCGCAGCGCCTGTCGTTGTTCTGGCGTGATGACAACGGGCGGCCTAGCATAGCAACGCCGGCGGATCTGCCGCGTGCCCTGCCCCGGCTGACCCTGCAACGGGCGACAGATGCCACTGCCACGCTCGCGCGCCGACCCGACATCAGGCTCATCGAGCAGCGGCTCAAACAGGGCGAGACACGGCTGGAACTGGAGCGCAACCGCCTGCTGCCATCGCTGCGGCTGTTTGGTGAGGCGGGCAACGATTTCGGCGCAATCGGGCTTGGTGGCCGTTCGCGTGACGGGTTTGAAACCATCGTCGGCTTCACGTTTTCGATGCCGTTGCAAAACCGCGCCGCCAAGGGGCAGATTGCGTCCGCCGAAGCGGCGATCAGCGCGCTCGAATGGCGACGTCGCCAGAGCGAGGAGCAAATTCTTGCTGAAATCGAGCAGCTTACGATCAACCTCACCGCAGCCGAACGGCTTGCCGCGCTTGCCCGCGATGAGGAGGTGCAGGCTGAAAAACTGGCCGCAGGTGAACGGCGGCTGTTCCAGGCTGGGGCCAGCGATTTCTTTCTGGTCAACCTGCGCGAAGATGCCGCTGCCAATGCCGCGATCCGCAGGCTGGATGCCGAGTTCCGGCTCGCCGCCGCGCAGGCTGATCTCGTCGCCGTGACTGCCGATCTGGAGGCACTGAGCCTGACCGATGGTCTGGGACCGGATTCACCACAATGAGCAACGCTTGCAAAGCGGGTGGTGCGCCCCGGCACGCCAACTGCGACCTCGGCGGTCAGGCGCACCACCCTATCCGGCTCCGGGCGTGGACTTTGGAGCGCAGATTGCGACGAACGGCGAGGCAAGAGTGGGGGAAGCACCTTGCGCTCACCACATTGTATATGACAGCGCACCACATAGTTTCCATTTGAAAGGCTGGGGTGATATTGATAGAAATTGTCAATCGGCCCCGCGGAGTTGCCATGCCTAGCCTGCGCCAGCTCGAATATCTGGTGGCACTGGACGATCACCGCCATTTCGGTCGTGCTGCTTATGCCGTGCATGTCTCGCAGCCCACGCTCAGCCAGCAGTTGCGCACGCTTGAGGCACGGCTGGGTGCGTCGCTGATCGACCGCAGCGGGCATGATGTGCAGCTGACCCCGCTGGGCCGCGACATCGCCGAGCGCGCGCGTCAGGTGCTGGTTCGGGTTCGCGATCTCGCTGATCTGGCGCGACGTGCGGGTGGCGGGCTTGGCGGGACTTTGAGATTTGGCATCACCCCAACGCTCGGACCCTATCTGATGCCTCCAATCGTTGCCCGGCTGCACCGCCAGCAGCCCGATCTGCGGCTGCACATCCGCGAGGGGATTCCTGACAATCAGGTGCGCGAGATTTTACGCGGTGAGCTCGACATGATGCTCTGCCCGTTGCCGATCGATGCATCGGGCATCGTCGTCGAGCCGCTGTTCACTGAGCGCCTGTTTGTCGTCGCGCCGCCCGATCATCCGCTGGCCGGGCAGCGCGATGTTCCGGCGGACGCGCTGAAGGGCGAGGGCTTTCTGACGCTTGACCGGCGGCATCATTATCATCGCCAGACCCGCGCGATTTGCGACAGCCTGGGTGCGCACATTCTGCACGATTATGAGGGCACCAGCCTCGACAGCATCCGGCAGATGGTGGGATCCGGCATTGGCCTCGCGTTGTTGCCAGAGCGCTATCTGGCATCCGAACTGCATTCTGCCGAGGTTGTGTCACCGCTCGACATCGCCGGCTGGAACGCACAGCGCTCCATTGCTGCCATCTGGCGCGACGGCGCTGCGTTTGCAGATGGTCTGCGCACCATCGCCGCGTTCATTCAGCAGTTTGTCGCCGATGCGGCCGATGGAGCGCCGGAATCTGGCGCAAGCGCAATCAGGTGACCGCAGCGCGCTCGCGATATTCTGGCCGATCCCAGGCGCGGGTCAGGCAGATCTCGCGCAGTCGCTCGACCGCATCGTAAATATCGCGATGGCGCAGATACAGCGGCGTGATGCCGAAGCGCAGCACATCAGGCGTCCGGAAATCGCCGATCACGTCTGCTGCCTTGAGTGCCTGCATGATTTCATAGCCATGCACATGCGCGTAGGAAATATGGCTGCCGCGCTGGTTCGCATCGCGCGGGCTGACCAGTTCAAACCCAAAGTCGGCACAACGCGCTTCCATGAGTTCGCAGAACAACGCCCCCAGCTGGAGCGATTTTTCGCGGATCGTGGCCATATCGGCCTGCAGGTGCAGATCGACCCCGCTTTCAAGTGCAACCAGGCCGAGGATCGGCGGTGTGCCGCACAGGAACCGCTCGATCCCCCCTGCCGGGTCATAGCCGTCCTCAAACGCAAACGGCCGGGCATGGCCAAACCAGCCCGACAATACCGGCGTTGCCAATTGGTGCCGCCGCGCGACATAAATGAACGCCGGGCTGCCGGGGCCACCATTCAGGAACTTGTAGCCGCAACCGACCGCGAAGTCGCAGCCGCTTGCGGTAAGGTCCACCCCGATTGCGCCCGCGCTGTGGCTCAAGTCCCAGACGACCAGCACCCCCTTGTCGTGCGCCATCCGGTTGATTGTTGCCATGTCCCGGATGCGCCCAGTTTTGTAATGCACCTGCGTCAGCAGCAGCACCGCGACGTCTTCGTCCAGCCGGCCCAGCACATCGGCCGGATCGACGATCTCGCTGCGCACCCGCCCGCCGCTGAAGCGCTCGATGCCCTCTATCATGTAAAGATCGGTGGGAAAGTTTCCGCTTTCCGACAGGATCACTGATCGGTCCGGTCGCAGCGAGAGCGCCGCCGCCAGCGCCTTGAACAGGTTGATCGAGGTCGAATCGGCCGCGATGACCTCTCCGGGCAAGCCGCCGATCAGCCGGGCAATCTTGTCGCCAACCCGCGCAGGTGCGCCCACCCAGTCAGCGCCAAGCCAGGACGTGATCAATCCCTGCCCCCAAGCATCGTGCACCGCTTCGTCCATGCGGGCAACGGTCGCGCGCGGCAGAGCGCCCAGCGAATTGCCGTCCAGATAGATCAGCCCGTCGCGCAACTGAAAGGCTTCGCGAAACGACGCCAGCGGGTCTGCTGCATCGCGCGCGACGATAGCATCGAGCGTATGATCCATCCGGCAATCTCCCCTTGCCGCCACCTGATCAGACATGTCCAGGTGGCGGGTCGAGAGCCTTCATGATGATGGTTGCCAGCAAAGGCAATATTGTTGCCAAGACTGCATGCTTATCGCTGTCAGGGGTTGGCTTTCATCCAGGCATGAATCGCGTTGCCCAGCGCCCTGCCACCGTCATGGCTCCATTGCGCGAATTTGCTGCTTGGGGGATTGGCGGGGGTCTGTTTGTGCATGAAAAACAGCTCAGCGAGGATCGCGCAGCGCACTTTGGCATCGCGCGCGCCGCGCAGCACATCCAGCGCTTGCGCCTTGCCACCCCGATTCCTGATGCCAAGCGCCGTTGCCATGGCGTCGGCGGCCATCTCGGCGAGCCTCTTGTCCTCAGCCGTGCCGACCGTGACATGATACAGCGCCTCACTGCCCTGCGCGGGGCCGGTTGCCGCATTGTGATGCACCGAAACCAGAACATCATAATTGGTTGCGGCACGACCCGCCGCATAGTTGCTAGCGTTGCTGTCATCGACCTTGCATGGCACGCCCTTTTCCTTGAGATACGCCTCGCAAGCCTTCGCCGCGATCAGGTTGAGCTGGTGCTCGGTGATCGTGCCGGTGCTGCCGCCGCCGCCGAAGACCGCGCCGGGATCATAGCCGCTGGGCTTCGAACCATGGCCGACATCGATATAGACGCCCTTCCGGCGCCAGATCTGATCGACCACTGGCTGCGTGACGGTTGAGGTCAGGGCCTGCAATCGGTCTTCGGCCTCGCCCAGCAGCGATGCCACTTTGGCGATATAGGCCTCCTTGCGGATCTGGTCTGCGGCGCGTTGGCCTGCGGGCACTGCGCTGTGCGGCCCGCCGACATAACCTGCATAAGAGATGAAGCGGATAAACTCCTGCGGGGTCTTGCTCGCTGCGCGCCAGCCTGAATAGACGCTGCGGTTGATGAACAGCCAATAGCCACTGACCGCTTTGGCATAGGATGAAAACGCGCAATACTGGTCCGGCTCTCCGGCATGATCGGTATAGCTGACCGGGGTGGCCACCGCTGCCAGTTCCGGGCGGTATTTCATACCGAAAGGGTTTTTGTGGAGCTTGAACAGGGCAGATGTGCCGCGACCCGATTCAAGAATGGCCTGCGCCAGCTGCGCTGATTTCAGGTGTTCATATTCGACACTGGCGTTGGACAGCGCCTTCACAAAGGCTTCAAAGCTCATCGGACTCTCCTGTGGTTGCAGGCCGATGATCAACGACAACGCGCAAGCGCCGACGGCAGCCGGGCGAACACATGGTTCCCCGGTTCGCCGAACCGCAGGTTAATTTGAAATGTCGAGGATT
>NZ_JBGTFM010000127.1:0-5494 GCF_041747255.1 Blastomonas sp.
CAGCGCGGTCTGCATCGCGCCGAACGCCGCCTCGTCGATCAATGGCCCGGCAAGGTGCTTCGGATCGCGCGGATCGCCCGTCGGCAGACGCGACGCGGCCGAAATTAGCCGGGGCACGAACGCGTTATAGGCGCAGCGTTCAACGAACAGCCGTCGCAGCGATGTGCAACGTTGACCGCTGGTGCCCATGAAGCCGAATGCGCAGCCATGCAGCGTCAGATCCATGTCGGCGCTCGCGCTGACGATGCTGGCATTGTTGCCGCCAAGCTCCAGCAACACGCGGGCGAAACGGCCCGCCGCCGCCTGACCGACGATGCGCCCCATGCGCGTGCTGCCGGTGGCTGAGATCATTGCCACGCCTGGATGATCGACCAGCGCCGCGCCGGTTTGCGCATCCCCCAGCAGCAACTGCGCAAGATGCGGCGGCGCATCGCAGCCGAAGTCTGCGCACACCTGATCGAACAGCGCCTGCACCGCCAATGCGGTGAGCGGCGTCTTTTCCGACGGCTTCCAGATCACCGGATCGCCGCACACCAGGGCCAGCGCCGCATTCCATGCCCAGACCGCCACCGGAAAATTGAACGCGGTGATGATCGCCACTGGCCCCAGCGGATGCCAGGTTTCGCTCATCCGGTGGCCGGGGCGCTCGCTGGCGATTGTGAGGCCATAGAGCTGACGCGACAGACCGACCGCAAAATCGCAGATGTCGATCATCTCCTGCACCTCGCCCAATCCTTCGGAGATCGGTTTGCCGCAATCGATGGTGACCAGCAGGCCAAGATCGGCCTTGTGCGCGCGCAAAGCCTCGGCCAGACGGCGCACCAGTTCGCCGCGACGCGGCGCAGGCACATTGCACCAGCAGATGAAAGCGGATTGCGCGCGCGCAGCCGCCTCAGCAACATCAGCCACAGAGGCACAGGCAAAGCTCGCGATGACCGCCGCATCAATCGGCGATGTGACCGGCAAATCCCCGCGCGGAATCGCTAAGCCAAGCCGGGCGGCAATGTCTGCGACATCACGGCTGATAATGCCCATAATCCGTCCTTCCAACGATGCCCCCGTGCACCAACGCGGGTCGCTTCAGGGCTGCGGCCAGCCAAGGTCAGCGATCGCCACCACCAAGGCCAGCCCCGATGACAGGCCTCCGATGAAGGCATTGCGCTCGACGTTGAGATATTCATCCACCGAATGCGCGCGCCCGCCGCCACCGCCGGTGCCGATGGTGATCGCAGGCACGCCCAGGCTCATCGGGATGTTCGAGTCCGTGGACGACGCCTGCAGCTGCACGGCATAACCATGCGCGCCGAGCACCCGCTGCGCGGTCACCACCAGCGGGTGCGTATCCGCAGTGCCGCCCGCCGGACGATCCCCGATGCGCGTTTTCTCCGCGCCCGTCGCGCCAAGGTTGGTTGAGCGCGCAAAATTCTCCGCCGCCACCGCCTCGTCGACGATTGTCAGAAAGCGCTTTTCAAGCCGGTCGAGCGCCGCCGGATCGGGCGAGCGCATATCGACCTGCAGCTCGATCCGGTCGGGGATCGAATTGACCGAGGTGCCGCCCGATACCACACTGGCGGCATAGCTCGTCTTCGGGCTCGACGGCACAGCTGTCTCGTACAGCCGCTTCACAGCATCGGCCATCGCTGCCATCGGGTTGACGATGCCGAACGCGCTATAGCTGTGCCCGCCGGGGCCGGTGAAGGCGACATTATAGCGCTTTGACCCCACCGCTTGATTGACCACCCGCGACGGATCGGACCCGTCGACCGAGACAAACGCCGCGATCCGATCCTTATAGGCGTTTTTGGTGAACAGATGCCGCACCCCGCGCAAATCGCCCGGTCCCTCCTCGCCCACCGTGGCGATGAACAGGATATCGTGCTTGGTCGGCACCTTGGCGGCATTGAGCGCGCGCACCCAGGCGAGCAGCGCGGCGAGGCCCACGGTATCGTCACCGATGCCCGGCGCGTTGAGCGTATTGCCCTCGCGGCGCACGGTGAGATCAGTGCCTGCAGGAAACACCGTGTCGAGATGCGCGGTGATCGCCACCAATGGTCCGCCAGCAGCCCCCGTGCCGCGCCGGATGCCGGTGACATTGCCCTCCTCATCGGTGGCAACATCGGTCAGCCCCAACGCCTTGAACTGCTGCGCCATATAGTCCGCGCGCACCGCCTCGCCAAACGGCGGGGCAGGGATTTCGGTGATGGTGATCAGTTCCTTGACGATCCGGTCATAATCGCCCGCCAGCGCGATTTCCGCCGCCTTGCTGTCCTGCGCCAGCACGGGCGCGACGCACGTTGCCGCGCTTAGTATACATGCCGCGATCAATGCCCGAAATGCCATGCGAAGTCCTTTCATTCAAATCCTCCCCGGAAAAAGGGAGGTGGCAGCGCACAGCGCTGACGGAGGCGAATCGTCTTGGGGCAATGCGTGCTGCGACGTGCAAACCCGCCTCCCCTCCACCGCTTCGCGGTCCCCCTCCCCGTGCCGGGAAGGAACTAAGTTATCCCCGCATCACCACGAAATACACCACGTAAAACCAGGAGAAAAACCCATGGATGATCGCCCACAGCACCGATTCATGCGCGTTGTAGCTGATCGCGATGGCCAAAGCGCTGCCAAAGCCGATGCCACTCGTCACCACCTCGCGCTGCACAATCACGCGGCGCTCGCTCATGCGGCTTTGCGCGTATTCGCGCTGGCCTCGGCATTGAGCATTTCAGCCAGCGTGAACGCGACTTCCAGCGATTGCGCCGCATTGAGGCGCGGGTCGCAGTGGGTGTGATAACGGTCGCCCAGCGCCTCATCGGTGATGGCAATCGCGCCCCCGGTGCATTCGGTGACATTCTGCCCGGTCATCTCGATATGGATGCCGCCCGCATGTGTACCTTCAGCGCGGTGCACCGCGAAAAAGCCGCGCAGTTCGGCCATGATCCGCTCAAACGGACGGGTCTTGAAGCCGCTGTCTGACTTGATGACGTTGCCGTGCATCGGGTCGCACGACCAGATGACCGGATGGCCTTCCTGTTTGACCGCGCGCACCAAAGGTGCCAGCCCCGCCTCGACCTTGTCATGGCCAAAGCGGCTGATCAGCGTCATCCGACCCGCAACGCGCGCCGGGTTGAGCGTATCGAGCATGTTCAGCAAGGCATCGACCGACAGGCTCGGCCCGCATTTGATGCCGATGGGGTTGCCGATGCCGCGCAGGAACTCGACATGCGCCGATCCTTCGAAACGCGTCCGGTCGCCGATCCACAGAAAGTGCGCCGAGGTGTCATACCAGTCACCGGTGAGCGAATCCTGCCGGGTCATCGCCTGCTCGAACGGCAGCAGCAACGCCTCGTGGCTGGTGTAGAAGCTGGTCGCCTGCAGCTGTGGCACGGTATCGGGGCTGATCCCGCAGGCGCGCATGAAATCGAGCGCCTCGCTGATCCGGTCGGCAGTCTGCTTGTAGCGCTCCGCCCAGGGGGTGCGGCCCATGAAATCGTGCATCCAGTCCTGCACCTGCTGCAGGCTGGCATAGCCGCCGCTGGCGAAGGCGCGCAGCAGGTTGAGCGTCGCCGCGCTTTGCGAATAGGCGCGGATCATCCGCGCGGGATCAGGCTCGCGCACCGCCGCGTCGAACTCTATGCCGTTGATGTTGTCGCCGAAATAGCTGGGCATTTCGATGTCGCCCTGCCGCTCCATCGGCGCGGAGCGCGGCTTGGCGAACTGCCCCGCCATCCGCCCCAGCTTCACCACCGGGCGCTTTGAGGCGTAGGTCAGCACCACCGCCATCTGCAGCAGCACGCGGAAGGTGTCGCGGATATTGTTAGGGTGAAACTCGGCAAAGCTCTCCGCGCAATCGCCGCCCTGCAGCAGAAACGCCTCGCCATCGGCAACGCGCGCGAGTTCCTTCTGCAGGTTGCGCGCCTCTCCGGCAAACACCAGCGGCGGGAAATTGCGCAAGGTCGCCTCCGCCTCGGCCAGCGCAGCGGCATCACGATAGGCCGGAATATGCCGCGCCTCGTGCGATCGCCAACTGTCCGGTGTCCATTTCACTGCCACGTCACAAGCTCCAAACCCGCGTCATTCTGTTCGCCCAAAACCTAGGCCGGGCCGCGCCCCATAGCAATGGCGCGGCCAAAATGCAGCAGGGAAATGGATGGGGGGTGAGATGGGACGCGACACGGTTTGACGTCATTATTTTAGAACATCACGGCATGAGTTCGATAGGATACTCATCATAGGTGAGTCCATGGAGCATGCGGCCGTTGGCTTTTTTGTTGGTGCCACCCCACTGCTTAAAGAAAAATGCAACGTCATCACGCCGACAGATTTCATGAAGCCGGTCGACCCACTGAACTTCGATCGACCGTGATTTTAGACCCGACTCCCCACCTACTGTAGCCCAGTGTATTGCAGTCAAATCGACATTCGAAATTGGTCCAATGAGAGGTTCGAACGAGATAAACAGCGTCATATTATTTATACGTGAGAGTTGATCGATTCTATCCGATACAAATTCGTTTTCAACAGATGTGCCGAGCCATACATTGCTAATTCTTGAAAGCTCATTATTAGCAAACATATTTGCCATACGCTCAGGCCTTTTTGTAAGAACCTGAAAATGATGCTGGGGGCATTCAGCCATCACTTCCCAGACTTTCTTAATGAAATCGGTCGGAACATCGGGGTGAAACAGATCAGCCATCGAGTTAACGAAGATTCTTTTGCTTTTTCTCCATTCTAGTGGGGCAGAAAGGCTCGAAACATCGACGTTAACTCGACCTGTCCACACATATCTGCCTCCGCTTTTGCGAGTTGTTCCCCTGTATTTTTGATGACCCATTGCTTGCAGCCGAGCTGCCATGCGCATTGCGTAGCAGTTTGTGCAACCTGCCGAGGCTAACGCGCAACCAGCTACTGGATTCCACGTGACATCAGTCCAGTCAATTTCAGATGGCCCAGACATTGCTCAATTTCCCAACACAGCATTAGCCAGTTTCAACGCCAGCGAACTGGCTTTTTTTGACGGATTAGCACAAGCGAAAATCAAAGAAAATTCATGCCGGCCACCGCGACCAAGCGGCAATGCCTTATCGGAAACGCCGCCTTTAAAGACTGTGCGTAAACGCTCTTGCACAAAGCTTGTCAGCTGGACGCCTCGAAAAACCCTCGCATTTGGAGCGGTGATCTGATTCACTCGCCTTCTTGATTGAGCGGAGGCGATGATGGTGGGCCAGCCTGGTTTCTTTGATCTGTCGGATCGTTATGCTGCGCTGAGCGCGGCAGGCGATCCGCTGGAGCGTCTGGTGTCGGTGGTAGATTTCGAGGTGTTCCGCGGGCCGCTGGTGGCGGCGCTGCGCCGGAGTGCCCGTGGCAAGGGTGGCCGGCCGCCGTTTGATCCGGTGATGATGTTCAAGATCCTGGTGCTGCAGGCGCTCTACTCGCTGTCTGACGAGGCGACCGAGTTCCAGATCAAGGACCGGCTGTCGTTCCAGCGGTTCCTGGGGCT
>NZ_JBGTFM010000128.1:0-10943 GCF_041747255.1 Blastomonas sp.
CTTGGCAACGCTCATGCTGTAACGTGTAGCACAAGTGTGTCGCACGACGGGTCATCCAGCCATGGTCTAAACGACTGTCGCGATGGAGAATCCTCCGCGATTAGGTGCGACACAACTGTTGAGGGTCGAGCACCTCGACCCTCTCCATCAGGCTCGATAGCGCAGGGACGTCGTAGTGGATTTTCGCAATAGCCTCACTGAGCGCACCTACCCGATACCCGCTGCCATAGTGGTCACCGATTGCCTGTCCTCCCGAGCGCGAGCCAGTCCAGCCGCCGAGGCTAAATGCAATCTCGCGCTCTATGCGGCCTGCACGCATGGCGTCACGAAAGCAGTGACGAAAGCTATGGAAACTTGTGCGGTCAGCCTTGGCCCCTGTCTTCGTGAGATATCGAGCGAACCACTTCGAGAAGTTGGCCGACGCGTAACCAAACCTGTCCAGTTCCAACTCTGGCCATAGCCGCGCCTCTCGATTCCCTCCACATTGACGCCAGTGGTCGAGCAGCCGTGCGCGGATCAGAGCAGGATGGATCGGCACCACGCGCTCGCTGGAGGAGGTCTTCACTCGCTTGCCGAGTGCGGCGTCGGCTGCACCACGAAGCAATAAATGCCATCGAGTTCGACGATATCATCGACAGTTTGCTGGCAGATTTCGTTCTGTCTCAGGCCGCTGAACAAAGCGATGAGCGGAACGTAAAAGTTGGAAGGTGGAGTGGCAAGACGTCTACCTTGGCACACCTCGTCGAGGCCCTTGAAGGGATCGCCAGAAAAGATTTTTTGTAGTTGGCCTGTCGAAAACGGTCGGCGCTTTTCCCGCACTGGAACAGGGTCAGCTACACGAAGTCCTATACAGGGGTTGCGAGCGGCCAACTCCTCTTTCACCAGCCAGTTCATCATTCCTGACCAGCGCGACATGTAGCCGTTGCAGTTTGCTGCTGACATGGGCCGAAGCTTCTTGCGCTGCGCCATCGCAGCGATGGACTCGGGCTTCATGGCTGGCCACCTCTTTCCGTAGTTCGACGGCAGGTGCTGCAAGGTTTCCATCACGCGGCGACAGTCTTGCCGACCCAAATCTGAAACGAGGCAATCCTCTCCGAGAATCGACACGACGATGTTCCTGACCGTTTCGTAGGCCAGCGTGGTCTTGTGCGTCCTCGCGCTGCTGGGGTCGGAAAGATATCGATTCCAAGCTTCGAGCAGTGTGATGCCACCAGTGACATGCGGTGGCTTCAGCGCACTTGAAGGGGAGGCCGCCTGCGCGGGAGGGGGAATTGACGGCGCAACGCCCATTCTCGCATTTTCAAACGCTTCGGCAAACTCAAGCGCCATCAGGTGGCACCGTCCAAGAGCATCGGGATACGACGCTGTGCGCAACGTCCGATTGATGTGAGTCTTGCCAATAGCGACAACGAGATCGGCGGGGACACGAACGCGGAACTGGTAAACTCCCCCTCGACGCCAAATCCCACGAAGCCGCTTGTGATACACAGTTGTGTCGCACCTAATCGCGGAGGATTCTCCATCGCGACAGTCGTTTAGACCATGGCTGGATGACCCGTCGTGCGACACACTTGTGCTACACGTTACAGCATGAGCGTTGCCAAGATGCTGGATTTCTGACGGTTTTGAGAAGCTGGTGCACCCGACAGTCGTGCAACAATCGCGTCGAGTCAAGGGGATGGATTGGCTAACGCATAACCTAGAGGGCACGGAGTTCTGCGCCGTCCCGCCGTTGATGGCTAACCCCCGTCCGCCGCCCAAGTGCTGGAAACGAAAAGTCCCCGCAATGGCTGGCACCGTTGCGAGGACTAGCAATTCCAAAGCGGCGGAAATGCAAATCGACCTTACCCCCAGCGGGGAGGGCGTGCAATGACCGAACTGCACAAGATTGCTGCCGCAATGGGTGGGGAAGTCAAAGGCGACAAAGTGCTTTTCCCGACGCCGGGACACAGCAAGAAAGATCGCGGCTCGATCGCCTCTATTTGCCCGGACGCGCCCGATGGGGTGCTTATCCATTCGTTCAACGGTGGCGATCCGCTGGCGATTAAGGATGAGATGCGTGCGAGAGGGGTGCTTCCCGAGCGCGCAACCAGCGGGCGCGGCGATTGGCGTATTATCAGCACGCATGAGTTCACGGATGAAAGCGGCGCGGTGCTCTACCGCACGCGGCGGCATGAGCATCCCGCGCGGCCGAAGCGTTACACTGTCGAGCGGCCGGACGGGCGTGGAGGTTGGCTGGACAAGATCGGCGATGCTCGCAGGGTGCTCTATCGCCTGCCGGAACTGCTCGCCAGTGACGCTGCTGAAACCGTTTTCCTAGTCGAAGGCGAACGCAAGGCGGACAAGCTGGCGAGCATGGGCTTCACCGCAACTGCCATTGCTTTTGGCAGCAAAAGCTGGCGCAAACACTACGCCGAAGCCTTGGCAGGCCGGTGCGTCGCCATCTTGCCGGACAATGACGAGCCCGGACAGGCATTTGCCACCGAAGCGCGCGGGGACATCGAGCGCGCTGGCGGCAAAGCGGTGCTGGTCGACCTTCCAGGCCTTCCGCCCAAAGGAGACATTATCGACTGGAACGGCAGCGCCGCTGAATTGCGATCGATCGTCGATGCTACTGTCAATCCGCCGCCGGACCTGCTCCCGCTTGTGGACATCGCCGCATGGCAAGGGTTGGAAGCCCCTGCCCGGCAATGGGCGCTCACTGACTGGATTCCAGCACGTCAAGCGACCTATCTCACCGGTCCGGGGTCCGCCGGCAAGTCACTGCTCGCTCAGCAGCTTTGCACGTGTATTGCGGCACGCCTGCCGTTTCTTGGCGTCGAAACGCAACAAGCGACGGCGATCTATATCACCTGCGAAGATGATGAAGACGAATTGCACCGGAGGCAGAAGGCGATCTGCGAGGCGCTGGGCGTCCGGCTAAGCGACCTTGCCGGAAAGCTTCACCTTGTGAGCCTGGCATCGGAAATCGGCAACGAACTAGCTACCTTCGACGTTAACGGTAAGCTGGCCCTGAGCAGCCGCTACAGGGCACTGAGCGCTACTTTGGAGCATACAGGTGCCGGGTTCGTCGCTCTGGATAACGTGGCACACCTTTTCGCAGGTAACGAAAACATCAGGAACCATGTCGCGGCCTTCTGTGGCCTGCTCAATCGGCTTGCGCAGGAGTCTGACAGCGCAATCCTGTTCCTTGGGCACCCGAACAAGGCAGGCGATAGCTTTTCAGGCTCGACCGCATGGGAAAATCAAGTGCGCTCGCGGCTCTTTCTCGAAACCCCGAAGGACAAGGAGGGCGAAGCATCCGACCTCGATGCACGAATGCTAACGCGGGGCAAAGCGAACTACGCGAAGGCTGGCGCACGTCTTGATTTCCGCTGGCATCGCTGGGCGTTCGTCACTCCGAACAATGTGCCGCCAGACTACTATGCCGAATGCCAGGCCGCCAGCATCGCAGCGTCCGAGAACGAACGGTTTCTGAAATGCTTGGCGAAAGCGACGGCAGAGAAGCGCGCCGTCTCTCCGAGCAAGTCTGCCAGCAACTATGCCCCGCGCACCTTCGCAATCATGCCGACTGGCAAGCCCTACACCGAAAAGCAGTTTGAAGCAGCGATGCAGCGGCTTTTGCATCTGGGCACGATCGAGAACGGAATGCGAGTCTATCAGCGAGACAATCGTGCTTGGGTAACGGGCCTTGGGGTTGCACCAACCCTTGCACCAACCCCCGCACAAACCCCTGCACAAAGCTGCACCAACCCGCCCGCTAACCCGCACAAACCCTGCACCGACCTGCACGCACTCACCCCCCCTTATACTACGTATAAACCGGGGGCGGCCACTGAGCCGCCCGCCCCCGATGATGATGACATTATCTGGGATGACGACGGGGAGGACGGCAGCGATGGCTGAGTGGCCATACAACTCCGCACGCTGGAAAAAACTGCGACTGCGCCACCTGTCGCTCAACCGTCTGTGCATCGGCTGCGAAGCGCGGGGCAGGCTGCGCATCGCCAACACGGTCGACCATATCAAGCCGATCAGCGAAGGTGGGCCAGCCTTCCCCGGACATGACGGCTTGGCCAGCTATTGCCCTTCCTGCCATTCAGCCAAGACTGCGCGCGGCAAGGAAGCTGGCGTTGTGAAGACGGCTAAACCGCGCAAGGGGTGCGATGCCAACGGCAATCCACTCGATGCTGCGCACCCTTGGCACACCGAAGAATCGCTCAGGGCTGCGGAAGGAAGACCGACGGGGGTAACAAAAACTCAATTAGTTCCGAATCCGGTCCGCCGTCGTGGGTAAGCGCGGCCCCGGAGCGTCCCGCTTGCGGGCAGCGGCAGCGGGTGCGCCGCCGCGCCATTCGGCGGCACCCCTTCCGCTTTTTGGCAATGAGCAGCCGTTCGCCCCGGTGCTGACAAAACATCCTTGGGAGCATGACGGAATGCCGCCCGATGAACGGGTGCTCGCGTTCCTGCGCAGCCTGCCAGTCGTATCAGGTTTGCGCGCTGGCGAGCACCTCGAACTGCTCGATTTCCAAGAGCGGTTCGTCCGCAGTATTTACGGCAATATCGACGATCAGGGCTTGCGGCGGGTGCGCCTCGCGGCGCTCAGTGTGGCGCGCGGTAACGGCAAGAGCGCGGTGCTTGCGGGCCTGTCCCTCGCGCACCTGCTTGGTCCGATGATGGAGCCCTATGGCGAATGCTACGCCGCCGCGCTCGATCGCGAGCAGGCGGGCGTGCTTTACCGAATGACCCGCGCCTACATCGAGGCAGTGCCGTGGATGGCCGCGCGGGTGAACATCCGCGACTGGCACAAGGAAATCACGGACGAAGACTCGCAAAGCGTGTGGCGGGCACTGACATCGGACGCTCGGAAGGCGCACGGCCTCGCCCCGTCATTTTGGGTTGCCGATGAAGTCGCGCAATGGAAGTCGCGCGAACTGTGGGACAATCTGGCAACCGGCATGGGCAAGCGCGCTCAGGCGCTGGGCGTCACGATCTCGACCCAGGCACCGGACGATCTCCATTTCTTTTCGGAGATGCTAGACTCCCAACCTTCGCCGGAAACCTATGTGCAGCTTCACACCGCGCCGGAAGATTGCGCGTTGGACGATCGAGAGGCGTGGCGCGCGGCCAATCCGGCGCTGGGCGCGTTCCTTAACGAGCAGCAGTTCGCGGACGCCGCCGCCCGCGCAATCCGCTCACCATCCTTCGCCCCCAGCTTCCGGCTCCTCCAGCTTAATCAGCGCATTGCCGCCGAGGGCAGGTTTATCGAACAGGCCGATTGGGATGCTAACGCCGATCCTTTCGACCCGATCGAACTGGAAGGGCAAGAATGCTATGGAGGGCTCGACCTTTCGAGCACGCGGGATCTCACGGCGTTCTCACTCTGGTTTCCCGAAACCGGGCGCTTGCTGACATGGCATT
Organism: Blastomonas sp.; assembly: GCF_041747255.1. Classification (GTDB taxonomy): domain Bacteria; phylum Pseudomonadota; class Alphaproteobacteria; order Sphingomonadales; family Sphingomonadaceae; genus Blastomonas. The sequence goes on from NZ_JBGTFM010000128.1 coordinate 5,422, forward strand.
GGGTGCCCGCCGATACCATCGGCGAGCGGGCCGAGCGCGACCGGGTGCCCTATGACCTCTGGGCCGAGCAGGGTTGGATTGAGAAAACCAACGGGCGGGCAACCGATCGCACCGCCGTCGCGCGCCGCCTTGCGGACGTGCGCCAGTCCTACAACGTGCTGGGCATCGCCTTCGATCGCTGGCGGTTCGAGGACCTTGCTAAGCTGCTAAGCGACGAAGGAATCGAATTGCCGCTGACCGAGTTCGTGCCGGGTTTCAGGACCTACGCTGCCGCCTGCGATGCCTTCGAGCGCGCCGTTCTCGAAAAGCGGATGCAGCATAACGGCAATCCGATCATGCGCTGGCAGGCGGGCAATTGCGTGATCGAGACCGACCCGGCAGGCAATCGCAAGCCGACGAAGGGCAAGAGTCTCGACAAGATCGACGGCATTGTGACGGCCATCATGGCCTGCGGGATTGCCCAGACACACGAAGGGCCGCGCGGTTACCAGGGGTCGGGGCCAATGTGGCTGTGAATCGCCCGGACCGACAACAACTCCCAACGGTCCCAAGAAATTTTTGCGACCGGTGGGATTAATGAAATTGGCGCAAAACCTCTTGCCACCTACAAGAGCGGGCGCTACCTATGGTTTAATTCAATAGGAGGAATCTATGGCCGAAACTAAGCTGACAACCCAGCGCGCCTGTAAGCTCGCTGGCCTTCACCGTGATCGCTTCAATGAACACGTCCACGCGGATCACTACCCCTGCGCGCCGAAGACCGTGCCCGGCCGGTCCCGCTTGTTTGACGCTAACGACCTGCTCGCGCTCCTGCTCTTTCGCAAGCTGATGGACGATGGAGTCGACGCTAAGAACGCGGGCGAGATTGCCTGCACCGTGATGGAAGCGGCGAGGCAGGCACCTAGCGCGCGGTGCGTAGCCTTTGTGCAGCCCGTTTTGGGCAGCGCGCTCGCAATGCCTGCCGATGAGTTGCCTGATGTGTCGGCTTGGGATGACTGGCTCCACAACGGATGCGACATCGAAAAAGTGACGATCTTCCGGGTCGGAAAGTGGCGCGACCAGATTGCGCATCAGATGGACGACGATTTGCTGATCGTCGGCGATCCCAGCGAGGGCTGAGCCAGCGACCCCAACGTCGAGAGACAGTCGAACTCTGAGCGCGGGGGCATAGTGCCCCCGCCCCATAGAAAAGGAACGGACATGAAGACCAGTGACCTAATCGAACAGCGGGCGGCGATTGTCACCCGGATGAACGATGCCCACGCGAAGGACGATGACGGGGCATTCACCGCTGCGGAAACCGAACTGCGCACTCTCGACGCGAAGATTGATCGCGCCCGCAAGCTGGACGCCGCCGATCGCGCCGATCCCGGCGTGCCCCTGAATGGTAATGGCGAGGGCCAGCTGAGCGAAGAACTGCGCAGCTTCTCGCTCACCCGGATGATCGCACACGCGGCGGGTATGAACGTCGATGCGGGCCGTGAAATCGAGATGCAGGCGGAACTTGCGCGGCGCGCGGGTGGTCCGGCCAAGGGTTTCTACGTCCCCACGGAAATCTTTGAGCGCCGCGCCCAGACCACTGCGAACAGCGGTGCGGTGGCTCCGACCACGTTTCGCCCCGACCTGTTCACCAACGCGCTCACCGCCAGCGCCGTCATCACCGCGCTGGGTGCCACCACCCTGACGGGTTTGACCGGCGACGTAGTAATCCCGCGCGAAACGGGCAGCCCGAACGTTGGGTGGGTTTCCGAAAACCAGGCACTCGGCACGGATGATGCGGCGTTCGACTCGCTCACGCTTACTCCGCACCATGTGGGAGCGATCAGCGAAATGTCGCGCCAGATGATCCAGCAGGGCTCGCCGGACATCGAGCAGCTGCTGCGCAATATCCTCGCCCGCAACATCGCGCTGGAAATCGACCGCGCGGCGATCGCTGGCAGCGGCGTGGGCGCTGAACCGCGGGGCCTGATGAATGACCCCGGCGTGGCGAGCGTCCCCTTCGATACTGACCTGTTCATTACCACTGCGGACATGATCGGGGCGGCGGACCTCGCCAACGTTTCCGATCAGCGCGCCTTCCTTGCCACCAACGGCATCAAGGGTGCAGCGTTGAAGCTGCGCACCGTCGACGGCCTGCCGATCCCGCTGGGTGCGACTTTTCATGATGAAACGGTGCGCTTTACCAACCAGGCACCGAACGATCTGGGCTTGAATAACAACGAGCACGGCCTTGCTTATGGCGACTGGGCGGACTTTCTGGTCGGTGTGTGGAGCCAGCTTGACGTGCTGGTGAACCCCTATGCCGAGACGGCCTATAACAAGGGCAATGTGCTTATTCGCGCGATGGCCACCGTCGATTTTGGTGTCCGCCGTCCGGCGTCGTTCGTCACCGCGTCCGGCGTTCTGATCCCCTAATGTCGACGGCGATCCTCTCCCCCCCCGTCGAGCGGCGTAGCTTCTGCGAGGTGCGGTTCGATGCCCGCCGCTTGCAGGGCTACGCTGCCACTTTTGGCAGTATGGCGAACATGGGGGCTGGCTATCAGGAGCGCATCGCTCCCGGCGCGTTCCGCGAAGCCCTTTCGGGTGACGTGCTGGCGTTGCTCGACCACGATCTGGGCAAGGTGCTGGGCCGAACGCGGTCCGGCACCCTCACGCTCAGCGAGGATAGCAAAGGCCTCGCCTTTTCGCTCGAAGTGCCGGACACTCAGGCTGGCCGCGATGTGCTCGCGCTTGCCGAGCGCGGCGATCTGGGCGGAATGTCGTTCGGCTTCACCGTGCCCGATGGTGGCGAAAGCTGGCAGGGCACCGTCCGCACGCTCCGTTCGATCAGCCTCAAAGAAATCAGCGTGGTCTCGGCGTGGCCCGCCTATCCTGAAACCGAACTGGCCCTGCGTAACGCTCAGGCCTTTGTGGAGCGGAAAGCGCGCCAGCGCCGCCTTACCCTTGCGGAGTTGTCCGCATGGGACTGATCGAGCGATCCCTTGCCCGCATGGGGCTCGCACGGCGCTCGCTCGATGGCGACCAGCTTAGCTGGAAGGCAATTGACCCTGCGCAGGGCCTGTCTGGTTCGCTGTCCGTGCGTGCCGCTGAGAACCTGTCGACCGTGCTGGGTTGCACCAATGCGATCAGCACGGCGCTCGCCTACGTTCCGGCGCTCACCTACCGCCAGGACGGCGCTAACGACCGCGCCGAAGCGCCCGAACATCCTTTGCGTCAAATTGTGCGCGGGGGAGTCAATCCGGGAATGAGCTGGCCCGATTGGGTTGAGCACCTTGTCGCCTCCACCCTGTTGACCGGCAACGGCCTTGCGGAAATCCTGCGAGGCGATCGCGGGCAGCTTGAAGGGTTCCGGCATATCCAGTGGGGGCAGGTGACTGCCGTGAAGCTGGCGAGCGGGCGACTGGCCTATGACATTAGCGACCCGCGCGGCGTTAAGCGGCGATTGCTTGAAGGCGACGTGGTTCACCTGCGCGACCGGACCGATGATGGCTATATCGGCCGATCGCGCCTTTCCCGCGCCGCTGAGACGGTGGCAGGGGTGCAATCGGCCAACGTCCATGCCAATTCGTTCCTGCGCAACGGTGCCAGCCCCAGCGGCGTGATCGAAAGCGTCGAGCCTATGAAGGCCGAGCAGCGCACCATGCTGCGCGAGTCGTTCATGGCGCGGGCGAGTGGGCCGAGCAAGGCGGGGCAAACCCTGATCCTCGACGGCGGGTTGACGTGGAAGCCTGCCCAGATTTCGCCTGAGGATGCCGAACTGCTCGAAACGCGCAAGTTCGGAGTCGAGGAAATCTGCCGCTTGTTTCAGGTGCCCCCGCCGATCGTGCAGGACTACTCGCACAACACTTTTACAAATAGCGAGACGGCAGGCCGCTGGTTTGCGACTTTCTGCCTTGCCCCTTGGGCGCGCAAGATCGAAGCCGAGTTTGCACGTTCGGTTTTCGCGGCGGGCAGCGGCTATGAACTCGAACTAGACCTGAGCGGCTTCCTGCGCGGCGACCCAGAGAAGCGTTGGGCCGCGCACAAGATCGCACTGGAAAGCGGCGTGCTCGACCCTGAGGAAGTGCGCCAGGTGGAAGGCTGGAATAAGCGCCAGACCTTACCCAACAGCAATCCGGAGGTGGAAGTCGCCTGATGACCCGCCGCGCCGCATTCAAGCAAGCAGACCTGACACGCGCGCTGCGCGGGGCGCAGGCCGCTGGGCTCGAACCGCGCGGGTGCAAGATCAATCCGACTACCGGCGAAATCGAAATGCAATTCGGAATGGATACGGGATCGCGTAACAGCTTCGACCAATTGATGGGGGCGAAATGATGCCCAAGCGTTGGCTTCCCAAATGGGTTTCTGAATATCGCGATCGGCACGGCAAGGCGCGCTACCGCTTCCGCCGCAAGGGCTTTTCGCAGTATCTATTCAAGAGTGAGCCGGGAACCGAGGGGTTCCGTCAGGAATACAAAGCCTGCACCAGCGGCATCGCCGCTGAGCGGATTGAGCCGGGGGCCGAACGAATCGCGCCTGGTTCGTTCGATGATCTGGTTTCGCGCTACTACCGGTCACCCGATTTCCTTGATCCTTCCGACCGCACCCGCGTCGTTTATCGCGGCGTCATCGAGCGGTGGCGCGTGAAGTATGGGAAGGCGAACGTGCGCGATCTGGAGCCGCGCCATGTCGCTGACATGATGGCAGAGATGCTTCCCCACCGCACGGCAGCCAATATGCTCAGGAAGCGCCTGCGCGCTCTAATGCAGTTCGCAATCCGGCAGGGGATGGCGGACCGCAACCCCGTCATGGCCACCAAGCCCTATCGCATCGACTCGACCGGCTTCCACACCTGGACGGAAGACGAGATTGCGCAATATGAGCAGCGCCACCCGATGGGAAGCAAGGCGCGCTTGGCGCTCGACCTTATGCTTTGGACCGGGCAGCGCGGCGGGGACGCGCGCGTTATGGGTCCGCAGCACGTTAAGAACCGGCGGCTTAATGTCACTCAGGAAAAAACTGGCGCGATTGTCTCGCTCCCCGTCCTGCCAGCTCTTGCCGAGTCAATCATGGCGGCCAAGCCGAGCGCGCTGGTTTTCTTGCTCAGCGAGCATGGGAAGCCCTATTCGCGCAAAGGTTTTGGCAACAAGTTCCGGCAATGGTGCGACGAAGCGGCCCTGCCGCAGTGCTCCGCGCATGGCCTGCGGAAAGCAGCCGCGCGGCGCTTTGCCGAGGCGGGATGCTCAAACCAACAAATCAAGGCGTGGACCGGCCACACCACTGATAGCGAAGTTTCACGCTACACTGCTGCGGCCGATCAGCAAGCTATGGCGGACGCCGCAGGAGAGAAGCTGATGGCTAACCTTCACAAACGGTTAGCCAATGATGGCGACAAGTCTTTGAAAAAGGGGTGAAAAATGCAGAAGGTGGTGCACCCGACAGGATTCGAACCTGTGACCTCTGCCTTCGGAGGGCAGCGCTCTATCCAGCTGAGCTACGGGTGCATGCTGGCCAGACGGTGGAGCGGCGCTCTAGCAAAGCGT
>NZ_JBGTFM010000129.1:0-8952 GCF_041747255.1 Blastomonas sp.
ATGGAACTGACCCCGTTCGGCGTCTACGCGCTGATGGCGTGGGTTGCGGGCACCTTCGGCTTTGAAGGGTTGATCCCGCTCGCCAAGCTGGTGGCGCTCAATTATATCGGCTGCGCGATCATCATTCTCGTGATGTATTCGGCGATGATCAAGTTCATGGCCAAGCTGCCGGTGATCGATTTCTTCCGCGGCATGATCGATGCCATCGCGGTCAGCTATTCGACCGCCTCGTCCAACGCCACGCTGCCGGTGACGCTGCGCTGCACCCAGCGCAACCTTGGCGTTTCGCCCAGCGTGTCGAGCTTTGTCGTGTCGCTGGGCGCAACGATCAACATGAACGGCACCGCGATGTATCTGGGGCTCGCGACATTGTTCGGCGCGCAGATCTTTGGCGTGGATTTGAGCTGGGGCGATTATGTGATGATCGCGGTCACATCGACCTTGGGCGCGGTGGGCGCGGCGGGCATTCCCGGCGCGGGGCTGATCATGATGGCGCTGGTGTTCGGATCGGTCGGCGTGCCGCTGGAGACGATCGCGCTGGTCGCAGGCGTTGACCGGATCATGGACATGATCCGCACCACCACCAACATCACCGGCGATGCGGCGGTGGCGGTGACCGTGGCAGCGATGACTGGGGAACTCGATCGCGCCGAAATGGTCTCCGACGACGACGTGTAAACGGGCTTACTTGGGCGTCTTGACCAGCTTGACCGGGGTGAACTGTCCCAGCCCGCAGCTGCCGCCATTATCAAGGCGCCCGCCGATGTTGCGAACAACGGTGATAATGTCGACGTTGCACAACTGGCTGATTGACGTTGCATAGCTGAACGCGCGGTCAAATCCCAATGTGCTGCACTGATAGGGCAGTTCGTTGCGATAGACCTTGCCACCGTTCATAATGAAATCAATGGTCTGGTCGTCGCGCACCTGCGTGCTGCGGATCTGCGACAGATTGATGCATTGCACCGGCTCACCGATCACCTCGGCAGCAGGCACGCGCGACTGCTTTGGTCCATCGTCCTTGGCCAGCGCCAGCGGTTGAAGCGCAAACAATGCCGCGCCGCTGGTGATTAGCGCTGCAGCGAAAAATGTGCGGGGACGATGAGCCATGAAGAACTCCTTGAGAATAAACTGCTCTGCAGATTATGCGCAGCCGCATGACTCTGCCGTGAACACAATAATAGCAGAGGGCAGCGCGTCTGCATATTCGCGATAAATGCCGCTGCAATCTGTTGCTATCGCCATTCCGGTTATCCATTTTTGCAGTGTTAAAAGTGGCTTTGACGCGAGCCCCGATATCGGGCAGGCAGGCCGAAACAAGGAGCATCAATATGGCAGGCATGGCGCGTTTCAACTGGGAAGACCCCTTCGACCTGGCTTCACAGCTGAGCGAAGAGGAAACCATGATCCGCGATGCCGCACATGCTTTTGCGCAAGGCGAACTTCAACCACGCGTGATTGACGCTTTCCGCGAGGAACGCGACGCGCCCGAACTGTTCACGCTGATGGGCGAGGCCGGCCTGCTGGGCGTGACCCTGCCCGAGGAGTACGGCGGCGCGGGCGCAAGCTATGTCGCCTACGGGCTGGTCGCGCGCGAGATCGAGCATGTCGATTCGGGCTACCGCTCGATGGCCTCGGTGCAATCGAGCCTCGTGATCCACCCGATCTATGCCTATGGGTCAGAAGAGCAGCGCCGCAAATATCTGCCCGGTCTCGCATCGGGCAAATTGATCGGCTGCTTTGGCCTGACCGAGCCCGATGCAGGGTCCGACCCCGCCGGCATGCGTACCGTCGCGCGCCAGGACGGGGATGGCTATGTGATCAGCGGCACCAAGACATGGATCAGCAACGCCCCGTTTGCCGATGTGTTCGTCATCTGGGCCAAGTCAGACGCGCATGGCGGCAATATTCGCGGCTTTGTGCTGGACAAGGGCATGGCGGGGCTGTCCGCGCCCAAGATCGGCGGCAAGCTGTCGCTGCGCGCGTCGACCACCGGCATGATCGTGATGGATGAGGTGCGTGTTGGCGGCGATGCGCTGCTGCCCGATGTCGAGGGGCTGAAAGGGCCATTCGGCTGCCTCAACCGCGCGCGCTACGGCATTTCATGGGGTGCGATGGGCGCAGCCGAATTCTGCTTCCACGCGGCGCGCCAATATGGGCTCGATCGCAAGCAATTCGGGCGTCCGCTGGCCGCGACGCAGCTGTATCAAAAGAAGCTCGCTGACATGATGTCAGATATCGCCTTCGGGCTGCAAGCCTCGCTGCAGGTCGGGCGGCTGATGGATGAAGGCCGGTTTGCGCCCGAGATGGTCTCGATGGTCAAGCGCAACAATGTTGGCAAGGCGCTCGATATTGCCCGCGCCGCGCGCGACATGCACGGCGGCAACGGAATTGCCGAAGACTATCAGGTGATGCGGCACATGGTGAACCTTGAAACGGTGAACACCTATGAAGGTGCGCACGATGTCCACGCGCTGATCCTGGGCCGCGCAATCACCGACATTCCGGCCTTTTGACGCTGCCGCCGCTCGCCGGGCTGGAGGTCGGCGAACCGGCTGATGCCGGGCAGATCAATATCGGGTTATCGCGGCATCCTGATCACAGATAATATTTGATCCGCACCCGCTGGTTGATCCCTTCGCCCTGCGCGATGAACAGCACCTTGGCGAAACGCGGCGGGCCGAAGCTGAAGCTGGGGTTGCGTGAAAAACCGATGCCTTCCTTGGGAATGCCGGCAAACGTATCGAGCTTGTTGTTGCCATTCTCGTCATGAATGATGGCCAGCGCATATTGTCCTGGTGGTAGCCCGTTGAACCGGGCCACACCTTCGCGCGCCTGCGCGGTCAGCTTGCGCGCTGCAGGATCATCGTTGCAATCAGGAAAGCTGCGTTCATTGGCGGTCAGGCACAGTTGCAACAGCCCCTTTGACGAGCGCAGGCCATCGACGGCAATGTTGAGATCGTTGAGCGGCGCTGCGCCGGGCAAGGCCCATAGGGCGGTGGCAGCAAGTGCCAGTGTCTTGAAGGCGTTCAAAAATTTGACTCCCCGGTGTGCGCAATCCGCACCGCGGACACCTCTGCCGCAGTGGACCGTGTGGTTGCAAAGGAACCCAGACCCGAGTCCGTGCCGCATAGCCGGTCCCAGAAGCGGAAATAAAGTCCGTAATTGCATCGATATTGCGCATGATGTCGCTGATGATGGCTGGCGGTTATCAGCCAGCGTCCTAATGGGCCATGAACAAGCCAGCGTGGAAACAATTCCCAGCCCATATGATTGGTGACGCCCATCAGCGTCATGATGCCCAGCACCAGCCCCAGCATCGCGACATGGATGGGGATGACGAACACCAGCAGCGGAATCACCACCGCGCCGCTCAGCGCCTCGATCGGATGAAAGCTCATCGCTGCCCATGCGGTCGGCGGGCGGCTTTCATGATGCACCGCATGAGCGATGCGGAACCATTTGGGCCGGTGCATCCACCGATGCGTCCAGTAAAACCAGGTGTCGTGCGCAAACAGGAAGGCGAACACCGACAGCGGCAGATACCAGAGCGGATACGCGCTCCAGTCGGTGTAAATCTGCGTCCAACCATGGTTCTGCCAGCCCCAGGCGACAATTCCGGTCGGCACGCCATAAATCGCGGCGCTGTAGAGCGACCAGCGGATTTCCTTGCCGATCTGCGGCATCTGCCCGGCATAGAGGCCGGGGCGCACCTTGTCCGTCAGCCACGCGAACAGCCCGCTGGTCACCAGATAGCGCAAGCCCACGATCAACGTCATCGCGAGCGCAGAGAGGAGGATGTGTGAGGAGCCCAACATGCGTAAGCCTTAGCGCGGTTTATGCTGCAGTGCAAAGCGGCAGTAGCCCCCTTCCCCTCATCGCGTCGCTCGGCTAGGGCTAAGAGGAATGAAACCGCCGCGCAATCTTTCAAGCAAAACGATGAAATGCGACATCGCAATCCTTGGCGGCGGGCTCGCTGGCGGGTTGATTGCGCTCGCGCTGCACAAAAAGCGGCCCGAGCTTGATGTGCTCGTGATCGAGGAAAGCCCGACATTGGGCGGCAACCACATCTGGTCGTTCTTTGGCAGCGATGTCACTGACCAGCACCGCTGGCTCGTTGCGCCGCTCGTATGCCATGGCTGGCGCGGCTATGATGTGAAGTTTCCGGGGCACGAACGCGGCCTTGATGAAACCTACTATTCGATCTTTTCCGATCGGTTCGACGAGCATCTGCGCAGCACGTTGCCGCCGCATCGCATTGTCACCGGGGTGCGGGCGCTGGCCGCCAGCCAGACCAATGTGGTGCTGGACAACGGTGCGCGGATTGAGGCGGGCGGCGTGATCGACGCTCGCGGCGGCGGCAACATCCGCCATCTGCGCTGCGGCTGGCAAAAATTCATGGGGCAGATGCTGCACCTGTCTGAACCGCATGGCCTCACCCGGCCAATCGTCATGGATGCGACCGTCGACCAGATCGACGGCTATCGCTTTGTCTATTGCCTGCCGATCAGCCCGGTCGAAGTTTTCGTGGAAGACACCTATTACAGCGATACGCCCGATCTTGACACCCAGGCACTGAGCAGCCGGATCAGCGCCTATGCCGATGCCAAGGGCTGGCAGGTCGAGCGCGTCAGCCGGGTTGAGACCGGCGCGCTGCCGGTGGTCTATGGCGGTGATTTTGGCGGATACTGGCAATCGACCGGCGGCGATGTCGCCAAGGCGGGCACGCGCGCCGCGCTGTTCCATGGCCTGACCGGCTATTCACTGCCCGATGCGGTGCGGCTGGCGGCGCATATTGCCGAGATGCCCGATCTGTCGGGCGCAGCGCTTGCGGAAATGAGCCGCAAGACCAGTCTTGATCACTGGCAGGCCGACGGCTTCTACCGGATGCTCACCAAGATGCTGTTCAAGGCGGCAGAGCCCGATGAACGCTACCGGGTGCTCGAACGCTTTTACACGCTACCGGACGGCCTGATCGGCCGCTTTTACGCGGGCAAATCGACACTGATGGACAAGGGCCGGGTGTTGATCGGGCGCGCGCCGATGCCAATCTGGCGGGCCGTCAAGGCACTGCTGAGTTGACGCGCAAAGCACATCGCACGCGCATCTGCTGGAACATCGCCAACGTAACGCTATAGTGCATGAATTCTCGCCCGCGCATTCGGGTCGCAATCAGGGGCAATCAACCACGTGAAGACAGCAGCAGTAATTGGGTCGGGCTTCGGCGGGCTGGCGCTTGCCATTCGCCTGCAATCGGCAGGCATCGCCACCACCGTGATCGAGGGCCGCGACAAGCCGGGCGGCCGCGCCTATTTTTGGCAGAAGGACGGCTTCACCTTTGATGCCGGGCCGACCGTGATCACCGATCCGCCGTGCCTCGAAGAGCTCTGGGCGCTGAGCGGTCACCACATCAGCGAAGATGTGGAACTGGTGCCGGTGATGCCGTTTTATCGGCTCAACTGGCCCGATGGCACCAATTTCGATTATTCGAACGACGAAGCGGGACTGCGCGCCGAGATTGAAAAGCTCAACCCCGCCGATGTCGCAGGCTATGCCAAGTTCCTCGAATACAGCGCTGGCGTGCATGACGAAGGTTATCTCAAGCTCGGCCACAAGGCGTTTCTTGATTTCGCCAGCATGATCAAGGCTGCGCCGGCGCTGATGAAATATCAGGCATGGCGCTCGGTGTATTCCATCGTCTCGTCGTTCGTGAAGAACGAAAAGCTGCGCGAGGCGCTGAGCTTCCATACGCTGCTGGTCGGCGGCAACCCGATGAAAACCAGCTCGATCTACGCGCTGATCCACAAGCTGGAAAAGGATGGCGGGGTATGGTTTGCACGAGGAGGCACCAACCGGTTGATCGCGGGGATGGTCACGCATTTTGAGCGGCTGGGCGGCACGATACGGATCGGCGATCCGGTGACCGAGATCGAGACGATGGGCGACAAGGCGACCGGCGTCGTCACCAAGAGCGGCTGGCGCGAAAATTTCGACGCGGTCGCCAGCAACGCCGACATCATGCACAGCTATCGCGACCTGCTCGGCAAATCGGGGCGCGGCAAGCGGGCGGCGGCCGCCCTGAAGCGTAAGAAATTCTCGCCCTCGCTGTTCGTCGCGCATTTTGGCATCAAGGGCGACTGGCCGGGCATTCCGCACCACATGATCCTGTTCGGCCCGCGTTACAAAGGGCTGCTTGAAGACATTTACGATCATGGCGTGCTGGCGAAGGACTTTTCGCTCTATCTGCACCACCCGACCGTCACCGATCCGTCTATGGCGCCGCCGGGGCACAGCACCTTCTATGTGCTCTCCCCCGTACCGCATCAGGGCAAGCTGCCGATCGACTGGAAGGAAATGGGGCCAATTTACGAGAAGCGCATTCTCGATGAGATCGGTCACCGGCTGATCCCGGACATTCACGAGCGTGTCGTCACCAGCTTCCATTATACGCCGCAGGATTTCAGCACTGATCTCAACGCGCACCTTGGCAGCGCCTTCAGCCTTGAACCCGTGCTGACCCAGAGCGCGTATTTCCGCACCCACAACCGCGACGATACGATCCCCAATCTCTATTTCGTCGGCGCCGGCACGCATCCTGGGGCAGGCATCCCCGGCGTGGTCGGCAGCGCCAAGGCGACTGCAGCGTTGATGCTGGAGGATATGCTTTAGGATACAACCTCCCCGAGCTTGTCTCGGGGAGGGGGACCGTTCGCGATAGCGAATGGTGGAGGGGAGGCGAGATTGTGTTTCCCTCAGAATGATGCACTATCCCGCTTCCCCTCCACCACTTCGTGGTCCCCCTCCCCCAGCAAGTTGGGGAGGATTTTGGTCAGCAGGAGCACGCCATCATGCACACCGGATCATGCCTGTGCGGCGCGGTATCGTTCACCGTTGCGGCGCCACTGAAAGCGCCCGATGCCTGTCATTGCATGCAGTGCCGCAAGCAATCGGGGCATTACTGGGCTTCGACCGATGTCAGGCGAAGCGATCTGACGATCAGCGGTGAGGACCACATCCGCTGGTATCAATCGAGCCCCAAGGTGAGGCGGGGCTTTTGCGATACCTGCGGCAGCCTTTTGTTCTGGGACCCGCCGCACCGCGACGCGACCGCGATTGCGATGGGCGCGTTCGACCAGCCGACGGATACCAAGCTGAACATCCACATCTTCACCGCCGACAAGGGCGATTATTACGACATCGCCGACGGCCTGCCGCAAGAGTGAGCAAAAAATCCTCCCCAAGCTTGTCTCGGGGAGGGGGACCATTCGCGAAGCGAATGGTGGAGGGGAGGCGAGATTGTGCTTTTCCCGAAAAACTTGCACGATCCCGCTACCCCTCCACCCCGCCGCTTCGCGGCGCGGTCCCCCTCCCCCAGCAAGCTGGGGGAGGATTGAACGGCCTTGCCCCCCGCCCAATTTCCAGCGATGGACCAGCAACCATCGCGATTGAGGAATCACCATGACCGCCCCCTTCCGACGCCTTGCCATCTATTGCGGGTCCGCCACGCCCGCTGACCCGGCTTATATTGAAAGCGCCCGCGCGGTCGGCACGGCGCTGGCGGAATGCGGCATCGGTGTGGTCTATGGCGGCGGGCGGCTTGGGCTGATGGGCGCGGTGGCGGATGCCGCGCTGGCGGCGGGCGGTGAGGTGATCGGCATCATTCCCGAGGCGCTGGTGCGCCCGGAGGTCGCGCATCAAGGTTGCACTGAGCTGCACGTTGTCTCCGGCATGCACGCGCGCAAGCAGCTGTTCACCGATCTGTCGGATGGCTTCATCGTGCTTCCCGGCGGGGTGGGCACGATGGACGAGCTGTGGGAGGCGATCAGTTGGGCGCAGCTGGGTTATCACACCGATCCGGTCGGGCTGCTCAACGTCAACGGTTTTTACGATCAGCTGATCGCATTCAACAAGCACATGGTCAGCGTCGGCTTCATCCGTCCGCAGCATGCCGGTATCCTGATCGTCGGTGATACGCTGGGCGGGCTGCTCGCCAAGATGGAAGCCTATCGCCCGCACCGGCCGATCTTTGCGATGACTGCGGATGATCTGTAACTTACCCCGCCACCCGTTTTCGTTTTCCGGCGAATGCCGGAATTCGGAGCGATCTTGCGCAACCTCGCCGTGGACTCCGGCTTGCGCCGGAGAACGATAGACGTTGCGGAGCGCTTGGCGTGGATAGACCAGCCCTCGTCGCCTATGCGCACGATTCAATCGCGCGCGGTTCGAAATCTTTTGCGCTGGCCTCGCGTCTGTTCGACCGGACGACACGCGAGCGCGCCTGGCTGCTCTATGCATGGTGCCGCAAATGCGATGATCTGGCCGATGGGCAAGACATGGGCCATGGCATGAGCGCGGTGAGCGATGCGCATGCGCGCGTTGCCTATATCCGCAAGCAAACCGAGCTGGCGCTGGCTGGCAGCGCGGTCGATGACCCGGCGTTTGCCGCGCTGGCGCTGGTGGCGGCGGAATGCCGCCTGCCGCACCGGATCATCTTCGATGTCATCGACGGCTTTGATCTCGACGCTGCCGAATGGCGCCCGCGCAGCGCGCACGACCTGTATCAATATTGCTATCACGTTGCCGGCGCGGTCGGGCTGCTGATGGCGATCATCATGGGGGTGGACCCTGAGGATGAGGCGACGCTCGACCGGGCGTGCGATCTGGGCCTGGCATTCCAGCTCGCCAACATTGCGCGCGACCTGTCAGAAGACGATGCCGTCGGGCGCTGCTATCTGCCGGTAGAATGGCTGGTCGAAGCCGATATTCCGCCCGGCCAGCACATGAAACCATGGCTGCGGCCGCAATTGGTCAATCTCGCCGCTCGGCTGACGGTCCAGTCAGAGGCGTATGAAGCCTCGGCGCGGGTGGGAGCTGAAAAGCTGCCATTGCGGGCGCGCTGGGCGGTGCTCGCGGCGGCGGGCATTTATGGCGACATCGCCCGGCAGGTGCGCG
>NZ_JBGTFM010000130.1:0-4424 GCF_041747255.1 Blastomonas sp.
AAAATCGCTGACGCCTGACATGGACGGCGATACCATCGGTGCCTCGATCGAGATCAATACCACCAGTGCCTTTGACCGCAAGAAAGACCTGTTTTCGCTCAAGGCTGAAGGCAGCTACAATGATCTTGCGAACACCCTCACGCCGCGCCTCAGCCTCGACTTTTCCAAGAAGATAAGCGATGATTTTGGCGTTGCGGGCGGTGTCTCATATTATCTGCGGAAATTTGCTACCGACAATGTCGAGGCCGAAGGCTGGCGGACATCGGATGCCGGGATCGATTATGTCGAGGAAGTCGAGTATCGCGATTATGACGTCGAGCGCGAGCGCATCAGCGCCACGCTGAACTTCGATGCACGCCTCAGCGACACGACGAAACTCTATCTGCGTGGTCTCTACAGCCAGTTCGACGATCAGGAGTTCCGGCGCCGGTTGATTTTCATCTTTGATGAGGAGCCGCGCAGCGGCTCAGCCAACACAGCATTCTTCACCGACGAAGACGGTCGCATCGAAATTCGCCGGGACAACAAGGACCGGTTTGAGAGCCAGAAAATCCGCACCATCTCACTGGGCGGCGAGACCGAAACCGGGCCATGGAAATTCACCTATTCGGGCGCATGGGCAAAATCGAGCGAGCGTGAGAATGGCTCAGTCGATCCTGTGCGGTTCCGTTCGCGGTTTGATGACGACGGGCTTAGCGTCAACTTCGACTATACCGATGACATGATCCCGCGTTTCGAGATACCGACCGGCCGCGGCGCATTTACCAATCCGGCGCTTTATGAATTCAATCGGGCAGAGCTTACTGCCTTGTCGGACGCGCAGGACGAAGAGTTCACACTGCGTGCCGATCTCGCGCGCCGTTTTGCCCTGTCCTCGGGCGAGTTTACCCTGCAAGCCGGTGCCAAGTCGCGCTGGCGCGAGAAATCGTTTAATTTCGATCTTGAGTTCTATGACGGGTTTGATGGCCCCGATCTGCTGCTCAGCCAGTTTACCGGCCCGCAGACATTTGGTCTCGCCGACATCTCACCGCAGGTGGACAAGCGGGCGTTCTCGCGTTTCTTCCGTGACAATATCGGGCAATTTGAGCTCAATGCCATTGAAAGCACATTCGGCTCGGCGGTGGAAAACTTCACGGTCGATGAAGATATCCTCGCTGGCTACCTGCTTGGTCGTTACGACAGCGCGGAATTGCGGGTCATCGGCGGTGTCCGCGTTGAGCGCACACGCAATGACATCCGCGCCAATCTGGTCGAACTCATCGAAGAAGGCGCGGTACGCGGCGGTGTCGAGCTGGACGAGGACGCCGTGTTCATCACACCCAACGGGTTCCGGCGCAATTACACCAACTGGCTGCCCAGCATCACGGTGCGTTACGAACCCGCACCGAATGTCGTGTTGCGCGCCGGTGGCTTCCGCAGCCTGGTCCGCCCCAATCTTTCCGACCTTGCGCCGCGTTTCGTGGTCGAGGAAAATGATGGCAACGAGCGCCAGGGCGAATTCGGCAATCCTGACCTTCGCCCCTACAAGGCCTGGAGCTTTGATCTGTCTGCAGAATATTATTTCTCGCGCAACGGCGCGATTTCTGCCGGGTTTTTCTACAAGGATATCGAAGACTTTATCGTATCGGCGACATTCGAGGACCCGGCTACCGACCCGTTCGGCGGCGTGATCAACGGCATCGCTTATGACCAGGCTACCATTCCGCTGAACGGCGACAACGCTACGGTGACAGGCTTCGAATTCAGCTACCAGCAGGTGCTCGACTTCCTGCCCTCGCCGCTCGATGGCATTCTGGTCAACGTCAACTACACCTATACCGATGCCAAGGGCACCTTGTTCGATGGCCGCGAGATCGCATTGCCTGCTGCGTCCAAGAATACCTTCAACCTGGTGCTCGGCTATGAGAAGGGTCCAGTCAGCCTGCGCGCTGCGGGCACCTATCGCGACCGCTATCTTGACGAAATCGGCGGTGCTGCCGATGAAGACCGGATTGTTGATGAGCATTTCCAGGTCGACCTGAGTGGCCGCGTCGAGGTGCTACCGGGCGTCCGCCTCTTCGCCGAAGCGATCAACATTGGCGACCGGCCATTTTTCGCCTTCCAGAACTTCAACAATCGTCGCCGGTTGCTGCAATATGAAGAGTATAGCTTCACACTGAAGTTCGGTATAAGCGCCACCTTCTGATGACGCCTTTTTTCGACTGTACCGTTGCGCTGCTGGTCGCGACTTCGGTTGCCGCCAGCGGCGCGGCGTTCGCACAGGAACCGGTTACTGTCGTGCCCCACTCCCCCGGCCAGCCATATGCGGCCAAGGGACTGCCGGATCGGGTTGTGCTGACGCCGGGCGCCGACCCTTCGACCGCAATGGCAGTCGCCTGGCGCACAGATGTGCGGCAGGCCGCAGCGATGGCCGAGATCGCGCCGGCCATCGATGGACCAAGCATCGCATCGTTCGCAATGCCGGTGACCGGCACATCGCTCGACCTGACCAGCGAGAACGGGCCGTCACGCTATCACCATGCGCGCTTTGACGGGCTGACCCCCAACACCGCCTATCTGTACCGCGTCAAGGGCGCGGACGGCTGGAGCGAATGGCTGCAGTTCCGCACCGCTGCCGCTGAAGCAAAGCCGTTCACCTTCCTGTATTTTGGCGATACGCAAAACGGCATCCTGCCCATCGGGTCGCGGGTCATCCGTCAAGCGTTCCTCAACACTGCAGCACCGGCGCTCGCGGTGCATGCAGGCGATCTGGTCGCGCAGCGCGATGATCTGGTGCATGATGATGAATGGGGCGAATGGACGCAGTCGGGCGGCTACGCTTTCTCGATGATCCCGCAACTGCCCGCCCCCGGCAATCACGAATATGTCGATGACATCCAGCCCGATGGCAGCGAAAAGCGCCGGTTGGGGCCGCACTGGACTGCGAGCTTCGCCCTGCCCGCCAATGGCGCGCAGGGCGCAGCCGCGACGACCTATTATGCCGATTATCAGGGAGTGCGCTTTATCATTCTCGACGGCACGTCGGCGATTGATCTGGGCACCATCGATGCGCAGACGCGCTGGCTCGATGCAACACTCGCCGCCAGCAAAGCCGACTGGAACGTCGTGTTGTTCCACCAGCCAATCTTCACCTGCGCGCGCCCCAATGACACTGCAGAGCTGAAAACGGCGTGGAAACCGGTGTTCGAAAAGCACGATGTTGATCTGGTGCTGCAGGGCCATGACCATTGCTACAGCCGCCTGACTGCCGAACAGGGGGCGAGCGATGGCCGCGCAAAACGCGCATCGGGCGCAGCACAGGGGCCGGTTTACCTTGTCTCGGTCACCGGCAAGAAAATGTATGCGCTTAACAACCGCGCGCTGACCCAGCCCGACCGCGTGGCAGAAGATACCGAACTGTATCAGGTCTTTCATGTCGAACCGAACAGGATCGGCTTTCGCGCCTATACCGCATCAGGCAAGCTGTATGACAGTTTCGAGATGACACGCGGCGCCGATGGCAGGAAGATGCTGACCGAACAGACCGACGACCTGCTGCCGCTGCGCACCTGCAGGGGCGATGTCGGGCCCGACGGCGCGCCCTGCACTGCGCGTGGCAAATAACGCCGCGCGGGTCAGCCGCGTCCGCGATAGCCGGGCACGTCCTGCGGCGGCAACCACAGTCCCGCCGGGGGTTCGCCCGATTGCCAGAACACATCAATCGGGATGCCGCCGCGCGGATACCAGTAGCCGCCGATGCGCAACCAGTGCGGGACCATCTCGCTGAACAGCCGCTCGCCAATGCCGACGGTGCAATCCTCGTGGAACGCGGCATGGTTGCGGAAGCTGCCCAGAAACAGTTTGAGCGACTTGGATTCGACCATCACCTTACGCGGCGCATAATCGATCACCAAATGCGCGAAATCGGGCTGGCCGGTCACCGGGCACAGCGATGTGAACTCGGGCACGGCAAAGCGCACCAGATAGGGCTTGGCCGGGCGCGGATTGGGCACATAATCGAGCGTCGCCTGCTCAGGCGAAGCCGGGATCGGGCTGTCTTTGCCCAGAAAGCGGGTTTGGGGTTGATCGGTCATGCGCCTCATCTAATGCGGCACACGGCTGATGTCATCTGCTTGCCCGCGTTCAGCCATGATTAACTGCAGCGCCGGGCAAGGATGCTACGAGCCTGAGTTTGGTGCGGACCACCGTTCAGGCGGATCAAGGGACAGATGGGGACGACAATTTATATCCGTGCGACGCGCCTGATGGCAGCCTGCGGGCTGGCTGTGGCCGTGCTGTCCATAACTGCCGCCGCACAGAGCGTGCCGCCCTCTGACTTTTCGCTGCCCCCCGGCCGCGAACCGCCACCGCCACCGAGCAATGTGCAGGGGCCGGTTGACGCCGAATCCCCGCCGCCGCGTGCGCCCCAGCCGCGCACCGATCCC
>NZ_JBGTFM010000131.1:0-4543 GCF_041747255.1 Blastomonas sp.
GCGCGCGGCGCGATCACCGGCCTCAGCTTTGCGTCAACCCGTGCGCATATCGCGCGCGCCGCGCTTGAGGCGATGGCGGGGCAGAGCTACGACCTTAAATCCGCTTTTGCCGCCGATGGCGCGGACTGGACGGTGCTCAACATCGATGGCGGCATGGTTGCCAATGACTGGATGGCGCAGGATCTTGCCGACATGCTACGCATCGAGGTGCGGCGGCCCCATGTCATCGAATCGACCGCCCTTGGCGCGGCGATGCTCGCTGCGGTGGGGGCGGGAATTTATCCGACGCTCGAAGACGCGGCGGGCGCGATGCGTGGCACCGGCGATGTGTTCGTGCCGCAAATGGAGGATAGTGTGCGCGAGGCACGGTTGGCGCAATGGCAGGCGGCGCTCGCGCGGGTGCTGGCAGAGCATTGACGGCGGGGCTTGTCAGGCCCCCCGGCGCACCTTCAGGATGCAATCGACAAAGCCTTGGGGATCGTCTTCCTGAATGAAGTGACCGCCTTTCAGCGTCGTGTGTGGCTGATTGTGGGCACCGGGCACGCGCCCGATGAAACGCGTTTCGCCGCCGCGCGTGATCGGGTCGCCATCTGAAAAACAGCACAGGAAGGGCTTGTCCCACCTGTCGAACACGGCCCATGCCGCCTTTTGGTCGGGCACCGCGACATTGTTTTCAAAGGGTACGAAACTCGGGAATATGCGCGCGCCCGCCTTGTAGCTGGCATCCGGGAACGGCGCATCATAGGCGGCGATCTCGGCGGCTGTTAACCCGCGGGCCGTCCCCTTGCTGATGATCTTGCCGATCGGAAACAGTGGGCTCCACTGCGCAAAGGCGCGCCAGATGGCAAAGGCGCGCGGGGCAGGGCCACCTTCGGGCAGGCCACCGTTTGCAAGCACGATGCCGCTGAACCGGTCGGGCATCGCCGCAGCCAGTCGCAGGCCGACGAGCGACCCCCAGTCCTGACAGGCAAGGGTGATGTCGTTCAGTTCGAGTTGCTCGACCCACTGCCGCATCCAGCCGACATGGCGCGCATAGCTGTAGTCGCTCTTGGCGGCGGGCTTATCCGATTTGCCAAAGCCGATGAGGTCAGGCGCCAGCACGCGATAACCTGCCGCCACCACCGGGGCGATCATGTGGCGATACAGATACGACCAGCTCGGCTCGCCATGCATCATCAGCACAACCGGCGCATCGCGCGGGCCTTCGTCGATATAATGCACGCGCAGCGGCGTGCCGGTGGCGGCATCGGAGATCGTCGCATAGCGTGGGCCGAACGGAAAATCTCCGATGTTGGCAAATGCGTCATCGGGCGTGCGCAAGACTTTCACGCGATGCTCTCCCCTGGGTCGATCTAACTGCCGATGGCTGGTCAATATATTGGCACGATTTGTGTCATAATGCCGTGCCTTCGTCAACGAGCAGGCTTAAGCCAACGTTTATCGGCACCAGCGCGTCGTTCGTCGACAGCTGTAGTCGTTGGGCGACGCCTTGCCCTGATTTGTCGAGTGTTGCGCGACCCGGGGCGGGTCTTTCCCTATCCAGATGATGTCGCGAATGACCCATAGCTCCCCAGGCAGGGCCTTTCGCGGCAAACATAAAAGGACCGGCCCGTCAGGCCCCGTAACCAGATGGGCCGGTCCAGTCAGTTTGCCACACTATCTTGAAAGGACCCCCCATGTTTAACCTCTCCAATCTTGCACAGATCGCGCAGCGCTCGCTGGCTGCCGCGACCGCAACTGCCATTCTGTTCTCCGCCACGGTGCAGGCCAGCCCGGTTCAGACGACTCAAGCCGCCGATGGCCGCGTCGTGCGCAGTGTCGAGGTCAGGTTCGTTGATCTCGACCTGACGACCCAGACTGGCGCTGCAACACTGGAAAGCCGCCTGAAAATGGCTGCCAAACAGGTGTGCGGAACGGCGAGGCTCAGCACCGTGCGCGATCACATCGATCACAAGACCTGCGTGAACCAGACCATGGCCAGCGGCAAGCGTGCGATGGTGACGCTGGTGGCGCGGGCCGAAGCCGGTGAACGCTTCAAGGCCGGCGAGCGCATCGCGGTTGGCGGCTGACTGAGAGTGCCATTGCGAGCAACACGTTATAACCAACCTCTTGGTGATGACCCGACCGGACCGGTTGCCTGATGGGCAGCCGGTCCTTTTTTTTGGGGCTAAACGCATAGCTCTTATGCCTGCGTCAGTCCGATGCCGATGCTGGCGCGGGGCTGTTCTATCTCAGATGACACCACCGGATAGGCGCAATAGTCGGCGGCGTAATAGGCGCTGGGCCGGTGATTGCCCGACAGCCCGACGCCGCCAAACGGTGCGTTGGATGATGCGCCGTTGGTCGGCTTGTTCCAGTTGACGATCCCGGCGCGGATGTTGGCCCAGAACTGACGATAATGTTGCGGACTGCCTCCGATCAGCGAGGCCGACAGGCCAAAGCGGGTGTTGTTCGCCTCGGCAATTGCTTCGTCGAAATCGCTCACCCGCACGACCTGCAGCAGCGGCCCGAACAGTTCGACATCGGGACGTTCCTTCATCGCGGTGACATCGATGATCGCTGGGCTCAGGAACGGGCGGTCATCGATTGGGCGCACCAGATGCTTGATCACCTTGCCGCCGTTGCTGAGCAGATACAGGAAGCTGTCGGTAAGGCCATCTGCTGCCTGATTGTCGATCACCGGCCCCATGAACGGCTGCGGATCGGCGAACGGCTCGGCAACGATCAACCGGTCGGCCATTTTCTTGGTCTCGCTGATCACCGCGTCATAAACGCTGTCCTTGATGATCAACCGGCTGGCAGCGGTGCAGCGCTGTCCGGCTGATGTGAAGGCCGACTGGATGATCAAGGTCGCAGCGTCCTGAATGCAGGGCGTGTCCCACACCACCAGCGGGTTGTTGCCGCCCATTTCGAGCGCAAGAATCTTGTCCGGGCGGCTGGCGAGGCGGCGGTTGATGGCAATGCCGGTGCTGGCAGAGCCGGTGAACAGCACGCCATCAATGTCTTCATGCTCGACCAGGGCCTTGCCTTCGTCTGGGCCACCGATCAGCAGTCGCACAACCCCCTCGGGCACACCGGCGCTGTGCAGGCATTCGATCAGCATCGCGCCCACTGCTGGGGTTTTTTCGGATGGCTTGAACACGATTGTGTTGCCCGCGATCAGCGCCGGAATGATATGGCCATTGGGCAGATGCGCGGGGAAGTTATAGGGGCCGAGCACCGCCATCACCCCATGCGGCTTGTGGCGCAGCGCCATTGATCCGCCCAGCGCGCTGTCCATCTTGCGTTGGCCAGTGCGCTCGGCGAACGCCTTGACCGAAATATCGACCTTGGCGATCACCGACTCGACCTCGGTTCGCGCTTCCCACAGCGGCTTGCCCGTTTCGCGGGCGATCAGCTCGGCAAAGGCCTGCTCGCGCACCTTGACCTGATTGGTAAATCGGCGGCACAGTTCGATACGCTTGGCGGCTGCCATCGCCACCCATTCGGGAAAAGCGGCGCGGGCACGGGCGACTTCGGCGCCAACATCGCCAAAAGCGGCGCTCCATAGCTGCGCTCCCGTCGCTGGGTCGTAAGATACCAATTCAGGCAAAAGGCGTGCTTTCTTCCCAATTGAGGCGGGCTGCAGCCAGGCTGCCAACAGTTATCCTACGTTGCTTATGCCCCGAGGCGGGAAGCGATAGCAAGATATTGCGGGTGCGCAAACTATCGAACACATGACTGACAATTGTTTTGCGATTTCTTGGGCTTGCACATCGCGATGCCTCTGCTAGTTTTTGCGACGGCTGGTTAATGACCACTCGGCGATGCGGGTCGCATGAGTAACATATTAGCCGGGGGCAACACCCGCCTTGTCAGTAGAACAAGGAGCGGTCCCATGAAGAATTTTCCAAACAACGCCAAGGCGTTGCGCGCCACGCTTTTTCTGGCGTCGAGCGCTGCAGCGATTGCGATTTCGAGCCCTGCTTTTGCCGATGCGACGGCGCCCTGCAATGTCAACGCGGGGCCTGATGGCATCCCTGGCAATGCCGATGACGTTGTAGGCAGCACAGAATGCGGGGTAGGCTCGGTGGCCACCGGGGTCAATTCAACAGCAGTCGGGGCCAGCACTGCATCGGGTTCGGGTGCCATCGCGATAGGCAACGCCGCAGTATCGCCCACCACCAACTCGGTCGCGATCGGGACCAACGCGACCACGGCTACGCTGGGCGCAACGCCATCAGGCGCAGCATCGCTTGGCACTGCGGTCGCCATCGGCAATGGTGCCCGTGCGACGCAGGAAGATGCGGTTGCGCTGGGTGATTTGGCCAATGCCAGCGGCTTCCACTCCACCGCCATCGGTGGCGAATCGGTTGCCTCGGGCGTCGGGTCGCAGGCCTTTGGCTGGCAGGCCAATGCATCGGGTCGCACTGCGGTCGCGGTCGGCCATCAGGTTACGGCGGCAGGCTTTGAAGCCACCTCGGTGGGCAAGAGCACGCAGGCGGGTGGTGCGAATTCCACCGCCGTCGGCAGCCGCGCCAATGCGGCGGGCATCAGCTCGGTC
>NZ_JBGTFM010000132.1:0-4596 GCF_041747255.1 Blastomonas sp.
TCGGAAGCCGAAACAGCCTTTGCCCAGGGGTTCGATGGCAAGCTCGCCATTCATCCGGCACAGGTGCCTGTCATCAACGCGGCCTTCAGCCCCTCTGCGGCCCAGATCGACCACGCCGAACGGGTTGTGGCTGCCATGTCGGGCGCGGGTGTGGCGCAAATGGACGGGCAAATGCTGGATCAGCCGCATCTGGTTCAGGCGCAGAAGATCCTGACCCTCGCCCGGCGGGCCGACAAAGGCTGAACACGCGGCGGACAGGGCCGGATTTAAACGTTGATTTACCCCTCGCGCCTATGACCACAGGGTATGGTATGGGATTGTGATGCAGATTGACCCTGATCAAAACGCTGAACTGATGGCGATGCAGCAGTTGATCGGCCGCGACATCTTGTTGCCGCTGTTCGAAAATTCCTCGTCCTTCATCATCGTGCTGGATGCGGCAACGCTGCGAATCGTGGCGGCCAACCGGCCTGTGCGTGACATGCTGGGATTGAACATGCGGGGGTTGCAGCGGCTGTACCTGTCCGACGCGCTGCCCGATCTGCCGCCCGGGCGTGTGAACCGGGTCCTGCAACGGTTCAACGGATTGCGCCGCCCGCGGGTGCGCCTGCGGCTTGCCTTGCGGCGGCGTCAGGACATGATCCTTGATGTTGATATCATGCGCATGGCGGGCCGGGTGCCGTCGATTGTCGTGCAGGCGCAGGACATGACGAACACGTTGAACGCCCTGCGGCAGGCCGACAATGCCGAAGCGCGGTTGACGACAGCCATCGACGCCCTGTCCGATGGTTTTGCCCTGTTCGACGCCGCAGACCGTTTGGTGATCTGCAACGATACCTTCCGCACGTTCTATCCCGCCAGCGCAGCGGTCATGCAGCCCGGCATCATGTTTGTCGATATCCTGCGCGCCGGGCTGCAAAAAGGTCAGTATGCCGCAGCCATCGGGAAAGAGGCCGCCTGGCTTCACGATCGCATGGACCGCCACCTGAACAATCCCGGCGCAATCGAACAGAAACTGTCGAACGGGCGGTGGCTGCGGATCGTCGAACGGCGAACGGTTGATGATGGCCGCGTCGGTCTGTGGGTCGATATCACGACATTGAAAGAACAGCAGGACGCCCTGCGCCGCCTTGCGGTCACCGACGAATTGACGGGTCTGCGCAACCGGCGCAACCTGCTGGAAGACATCTCTTTGCTGCTTGATGGCCTACCGCCGCAGCGATCGGTCGTGGTGTTCCATCTGGATCTGGACCGGTTCAAGGCCGTCAACGATGTCTACGGCCATCTGGCGGGCGACCATGTCCTGAAACACTGCGCTGCCGTGCTGGAAAGTGCCGTGCCCCCCGGCGATTTTGCCGCGCGGGTCGGCGGCGATGAATTCATCGTGGTGCGGCGGATGCCGTCAGACCAAGCGCAAATCAATGATTTTGCAAACGAAATCATCAAGCGCATGATGGAACCGATCAGCTATGCGGGTCAGTTTCTGCATATCGGCGCGTCTGTGGGTGTCGCACTTTTGGACGTCGGGATCGGCATGGGGGCCCGGGGAACGGTCCTGACCGCCGCCGACCTTGCCTTATACGAGGCGAAAAAGCTGGGCGGCATGGCGGTTTTCTATGAAACAGGCATGCTTGATGACGTCATGGCACAGAATGCACTGGCCAGAGAATTGCAGACCGCTCTCGAACGCCATGAATTCGAAGCCTACTTTCAGCCGCAGATCGACGTTGCGCGCGGATCGTGCATCGGTTTCGAAGCATTGCTGCGCTGGAAACACCCCAGACGCGGTGTTCTGTCTGCCGGCGTGTTTCTGGCCATTGCACAGCGGGCCGGGCTGACAGACGCGCTGGACACCCTGATGATGGACGAAGCCTGCCAATGCCTGCGCTGGCTGGCCGAACAGGGACGGCCCGACATCAGCGTCAGCATAAGGGCACCTCGAAAAATTGCCCTGACCTTACCGCTGGGTTATGATGCCTAAGGTTTTCGATGGCTTGAGGTATGACGATGGCGCAGATGGGTTTCTTCGATCTTTCAGACCGCTATGCGAGCCTGGACGCCAAAAAGGACCCGCTGGTCGCGATCGACATCGTTGTGCCTTGGGAGGAGTTCCGGCCAACGCTTGAGGGGGTTTGGCGCAAGCCGGATTCAAAGCGTAAGTCGCGGGCGGGACGCAAGCCGATCGACGCGATCGTGATGTTCAAGGCGCTGGTTCTGAGCGCGCTCTACAACCTGTCGGACGATCAGATTGAATATCAGGTGCGTGACCGGTTGTCGTTCATGAGGTTCCTGAGCCTCGGACTGGAGGACCGCGTGCCGGATGCAAAGACGGTCTGGCTTTACCGCGAGGCGCTGGCTCGGGCGGGCGTGGTGGAGGCGCTGTTCAAGCAATTCGACGGCTATTTGGCGCGGCAGGGCTACATCGCGCGAGGCGGACAGATTCTGGATGCGTCCATCGTGCCAGTGCCGAAGAGCCACAACACCCGCGAGGAAAACAAGACCATCAAGGGCGGCGAGGTGCCCGAGGATTGGGAAAACAAACCCGCGATGCGCTCACAGAAAGACTTGGACGCGCGCTGGACGAAAAAGCATGGCAAGAGCCATTACGGTTACAAGAATCACGTGAATGTGGACCGCAAGCACAAGCTGGTGCGGCGCTATGACGTCACTGACGCAGCCGTGCATGATAGCCAAGCGGTGGATCACCTGCTGATGCGGGGCAACACCGGTGCTGGCGTCTGGGCGGATTCAGCCTATCGGTCCGAGGAGATCGAGGCGAAGCTGCGGGACAGGAAGCTGACCAGCCACATCCACCGCAAAGGGAAACGGGGCAAGCCTCTGACCAAACAAGCCAAGGGCAGCAACCGGACCAAATCGACCGTGCGAGTCCGGGTTGAACATGTCTTCGGCGCGCAGACCAACGACATGGGCGGCACGCTGGTGCGCACGATCGGCATGGTGCGGGCGAAGGCGAAGATCGGGATGAAGAACCTGGCCTACAATATGCGGCGCCTCGTTCAGTTGCGCCGCATTAACCCGTGCCCAGCATGAACACCGAGCAAACCACCGAGCAGATCGCAAAGATCAGGCCGCAAGGCCGTAAAAACTGCGCGTAAACGGTGCCGCGCCGTCACTGTCCCAGGGGCGCCAGGCATCAACCGACTGCCTCCCTCCCGCTTCACGCCAAACACACCGCTGCGCACCCACGAAAATGGTCAAAAATCGAGGTGCCCATAAGAATATCAAGTGCCGTCGGCCCGAGGATGTTTCGGGCAGATTCAAGCAGCTTTTGCCTGAGGATCCGCATTTTAGATGCGTCGGTGTAGTTGCCCGAAAAGCCGCCGATACTCGCATGATTGAACATGTCTTGCAGGAGTTGGTCGCGGAGTCTTGGTTCGGCAGCATAGACTTTGGGTACATCTCCGGGTGGCACTTCGAGGCTCAGAGACAGCAGGGCCATCGATACCAGCTTTTCG
Organism: Blastomonas sp.; assembly: GCF_041747255.1. Lineage (GTDB taxonomy): Bacteria > Pseudomonadota > Alphaproteobacteria > Sphingomonadales > Sphingomonadaceae > Blastomonas. Next base: position 3,477 of record NZ_JBGTFM010000132.1, read on the forward strand.
TCCTGCATGACGGGAACGATGAATTGTTTTTCCAATGGTGCAAACTCACGACCCAGGTCAGATGCAAGCGGGGTCACGGGTGCGTCGGTACTTGGCACGCCGGCAGTGTCGCCGCAGGGTCCATTTGCGGCTGGAATGACGGCGGCGTCCAGTGACTTATCTGGCTCTTGTTTGAGCATGAGGCCCGCTCCGACCCCTGATCCAACGCCGACACATAATAGAACGACCGGCAATATGACTTTTTTCATGTGACGAATAACCTGTTCAGAAAGGAAGGAGTTTTTCCAGTGCTTGGTTCCCGTAGCGGGGCTGCTGCATATCGGTGACTTGACCACGGCCGCCATATGAAATGCGGGCTGACGCAATCTTGTCGTAAGTAATTTCATTCTGCCGCGTGATGTCGGCGGGCCTTACGAAACCCGAAACCGTGAGTTCGCGCAGTTCAAAATTAACGCGCACCTCCTGCTGGCCCTCCACTGCGAGAACGCCGTTCGGCAGAACATCTGTGACAGTGGCCGCGATGCGCAGGGTCAGCTTTTCGTTGCGCGACACGGACCCGTCACCTTGAGACGAGGAATTGGAATTGAGGCCGACAGCGCTGCCAAGTGTGGCGCCGGCTGGCAGCAACGAGTCGAGCTTTTGTGGCAGTCCGACCAGACTGGGTACACCCATCGTCTGGGACGCAGACTGGGACCTGTCGGATGAATTTGAAATTTCTGCCTTGTCGTCAATCTCGATCACCACGGTCAGAATGTCCCCCTGTTGCATCGCGCGCCTGTCACCCAGCAGCGAGCCCCGGTCGCCGGTCCACAACGACGCGCCTGCGCCCGGAAAATGGGGAGCTGTTTCAAGTGACTGCGGCAAAGCGTAGGTGACCATCGCAACACGGTCGGCGGTTGACTGTATGGGGGTGAGGTCTGGTTTCCGGCCGATTGGACTCGACGTGCAGGCAACAGTCAGTGTGAGAGCCGCTGCAACCAAACTGCGCCGGATTTCAGTGGGACACATATGCAGCGCCGTCTGCGCCGATTTGCGCGGTCACCGTTGTACGCGACGTAAGGTTCATGACACGTATGACATCACCGACGCCCGCCCGACCCAAGGCGCGACCATCCGTTGA
>NZ_JBGTFM010000133.1:0-6878 GCF_041747255.1 Blastomonas sp.
GTCGTGGCTTCGCTGCGCAACGAACTGCTGCGTCAGGTCAAGCCGCACTGGGTGCCGCCCACCGGCGCGGATGTCGAGCAGCTGCGCACCAAGGTGACCGTGCGGCTGGCGGAAGACGGGACCATCATCGGCACGCCCTCGGCAGTGACCACCGGAGTCAACGCCAGCAACCGCGCGCAGGAAACACTGCACAAGGAGCGCGCGATCAATGCCGTGCGCCGCGCCGCGCCGTTCAAATTCCCGCCGCAATTTTATGCCGAATGGCAGACTGTCGAACCAACATTCTATCTGGGATTGTAGACCATGCGCTTTTTCACCTTCTCTCTTGCACAGTTCTTCGGCGAAAGTCAGAGTCCAGAGCGGGATCGCGCAACATCGCTCATGGATTCCGGCTTTCGCCGGAAAGCAGTTTTTGTCTTGGTTGCGATGTTCCTCACCGCCCCCGCGCATGCCCAGCTGACCGTCGATGTCGACAATGCCGGCAATGCCGATCTGGTGATCGCGGTGCCTGCGCTGCCCACCCCGCAGAGCCAGAACACGCTGGCGGGCACCACCGAGGACCTTGGCAACCGGATCAGCGACGTCATCGCGTCGGACCTTGACCGTTCCGGCCTGTTCCGGCCCATTGGGCGCAATGCGGTCAAGCAGATCACATTTTCTGAGGTGACTGCGCCGACCTTCCCCTATTGGCAGGGGCGCAACGCCGCCGCGCTGGTGCAGGGCTTTGTCCGCGCCAATGGCGACGGCAAGATCACCGTCGGCTGCTATCTCTATGACGTTGCGCTGGGCAGCGAACTGACCCGGCAGGGCTTTGTTGTGGAGCCAGCCGACTGGCGGCGCGCCGCGCACAAATGCGCCGATGCGATCTATTCGCGCCTGTCGGGCGAAAGTCCATTTTTTGACAGCCGCATCGCCTATATCGCGGAGACCGGCCCCAAGGGGAACCGGACGAAGCGCCTCGCGATCATGGATTCGGACGGCGCCAACCATCGCTTCATCACCAACGGCCAGTCGACTGCGCTCACCCCGCGCTTCTCGCCCGATTACAGGCAGATCGCATATCTCAGCTACCTTGACGGCAACCCGCGCATTTATGTCTACGATGTTGGCACCGGGCGGCAGCGTCTGGTCACTCAAAGCAGCAACCCCACCTTCGCGCCGCGCTGGTCGCCCGATGGCAGGTTCCTGCTCTATTCGATGGCGATTGGCGGCAACACCGATATCTATCGCATCCCGGCCGAAGGCGGCACGCCGCAGCGGCTGACCGACAGCCCCGGCATTGATGTCGGCGGCAGCTTCTCGCCCGATGGCAGCCAGATCGTGTTCGAAAGCGACCGCAGCGGCGGTCAGCAGCTGTATGTGATGAACGCCGACGGATCGAACCAGCGCCGCATCAGCTTTGGCGGCGGGCGCTTTGCCACCCCCGAATGGAGCCCGCGCGGCGATCTGATCGCCTTTACCAAGATCGCGGGCAATTTCCGCATCGGCGTGATGAGCCCGGGGGGCGGCGGCGAACGATTGCTGACCAACAGCTGGCAGGATGAAGCCCCGACCTGGGCGCCCAACGGCCGGGTTATCCAGTTTTTCCGCACCGCGCGCGGCGCCGGCAACTCCAGCGTGTGGCAAGTTGACCTCACCGGTGCAAACGAGCGCCGCCTGCCCACTCCGGTCGACGGGTCGGACCCATCATGGGGGCCGATTCTGCCGTGACGGGCTTTTTTGCGGCAAAGGGGTTTACCTCGGCAACAAATCGAGCCACGTTTCGTCGTAATATCGGGCTGTTTTGTCGGTGTCGGTTACCTGCCGCGCAGCCCATGCCTTAACAATTCCCCCCAAGGGATTGTGGCCACATGACCGGGGCATCCCCGGCGGTCTGATCCCAAGCCTTGAATGAAGGAGACGTTTGATGAGAACTGTCCGTAACGCACTGCTCATGGCCACCGCCGTGATTGCGCTGGGCGCATGCGCCAAAAAGGCCCCGCCAGAACTGCCCCCCGCCCCTGGCCCTGCGCTCGACTCATCCTCAGGCGGCCAGAATGGCTCAGGCGTCAACAACGTGGCCGTGCCCGGCAGCCAGGGCGATTTCCTCGCCAGGGTGCGCTCCGACCGCATCTTCTTTGACACTGATCGCTACAATGTCGACACCGACGACCAGATGACGCTGCAAAGCCAGGCGCAGTGGCTCAGCCAGTATCCCAACAAGCAGGCGATCATCGAAGGCCATGCCGATGAACGCGGCACCCGCGATTACAACCTCGCACTGGGTGAACGCCGCGCCAACGCCGCGAAAAACTATCTGGTCTCGATCGGCATCAGCGAAAGCCGCCTGCGCGTGGTCAGCTATGGCAAGGAACGGCCCGATGCGCTCGGCTCGGACGAAAGCTCATGGGCACGCAACCGGCGTGCGGTGACGGTGACGATTGATTGATTGCAGCTGATGCGACATGCGCAGAGGGCTGGCCGGGCGACTGGCCAGCCCTTGTCATTTGCCTTTACATCAATGTGTGATCACGCGACGGCGGCATAACGCTCCTGCGGCAGGTCAATCACCGGCAAGGCCCTGAACGCGGGACGTGCCAGCAGATAGCCCTGAAGGTAGCGGACACCCATGCCGCGCAAGACCTCGTATTCGCCCATCGTTTCGACACCCTCGGCAATGACGGTGATGCCAAGTGACTGAGCGATGCGCAACACGCCCTCGACGATCATGCGGCGCGGCATGCTGGTATCAAGCCCACGGATCAGCTCCATATCGAGCTTGATATAATCGGTCTGGAATTCGGCCAGCAAGCCCAGCCCGGCGTGGCCGGCACCAAAATCGTCGATCGCGGTGCCAAACCCCATCTTGCGATAGGAATCGACGATGTTCTTGACATGGTGGGTATCGGCCATGTGCTCGTTCTCGGTGAATTCGAAGATCAACCGATCCATCGGCAGCCCGGTTGCCCGCGATGTTTGCAGCGTCAACTGAATACACGCGAGCGGCGAATAGACCGCATTGGGCAGGAAGTTGATCGACAGCCGAGCCGGCGTATCGAGGATGCCTGCAGCAACAGCATCTTCAATCGCCTTCACCCGGCATCGCTGATCGAATGCATAGCGATTTTCCGGCGTGACTCGCGCGAGCACCTCTGCGGCGCCCTCGCCATTCTCACCACGCACCAACGCTTCATACGCGAACGGAAGCCCGGTCTGGATGTCGACAATGGGTTGGAATGCCATTGCGATCGCAAATTCATGCTGTCCCGACCTGCAACCCTGACACCCTGCCTGCATGTCTCATCCTCCTGCAAGCACCTAACCTATCCTCCAAACCCTAACAGCAGGTGAAACGTTGGCGTCATAGTCACCAAAGCGCGGCTGACCGGGCCTGGCGGAGCGCGGGCGGTGGGAGGACGGGCGGTTGGGGGGGGTAAACGCAAAACGGGGGCCGACATTGCTGTCGGCCCCCACTGCGCCTGATCTGGTTGCCTGGCCCGTCACTCAGGTTCTGGCAGCGGTTGCCCGCGCCTTGCCGTCCAGTCCGTGCGCCGCGAGCGGCAACAGTTCCTATCCGGCTTTGTCGAACCTGCATGTTGCTGGCGCATTGCTGCGTTCGCACCACGTGCCATCCTACCTTTTCGAAGCATCTGGCTTCGCGCGGGGCCCGGTTCCCTTCTGCCCAAGGGCATATGAAGCCGGGTCCGCGCTCGCCTGATACTGCCTTGCTCGTTTGGTCCAGCATCTCCGGCCCGGCAGCACCGCCCGGGGGCGATGCGCGTTAACCTTTGTCGCTATTCCGCATGTCGCATCAGCGGTATCGCACCGGCCTGCTGCCCGAACATTGTCTTGCGACGCCGCCCCGGCCTGCCTGCCGATCATCATCACGCCATTCGAACCTTCAACTGCTGCCCCTGCCATGGCATTGCTGCCCGGTTGGCTGGCGGTCTATTCGGGCAAATGCAAACACCTGCCTTCAATCACACCTGAAACGCCGTTTCCGGCCCCCAGGCGGGCGCACCCTCCAGTCCATAAACCTGTACTACATTGCTGTATTACAACGTTTTTTTGAACTCTTAGTCCGCATTCCGTCTGTCGTTTTGACAAGACAAAGGTCTCATGGTGTCCGAGTCGAGGCCAGTGTTATTGTGAGAGTTATCCACAGGCGCACGCGCTTCTCTGTGGATAAATCGGAGCATAACAATGGATTAACGCCGAGCTGATGCTTTGTTTCACACGCGCGTAACAATCGTGGATTGGGCAAGGTCCCTTATGCGTGATTCGCCTCAGCCAACTATCCCCGATGGGACACTGGCGATCAGCACCAGGCAGCCGATCACGATGATCGTCACGTGAGCGCGCAGTTCGCCATAAGACGCCTCGGTCGCCCCGGCGCGCACCGCCGCGCGGTCGAGCCACAGCAGAATGCCGAAGCCGAGCGCGAACAGCAATGCCGCCTCGTTGAACGGCACGAACCACAAAGCCGCCCATGTCGCCAGCACCACCGCATTGCTGGCGATGAACAGATTGGGGCGCACCCGTTGCGGCGCGACCACCTGGACGCCCCACAAGGTGCCCGCCATGAACATCAGGATGGTGAACGCCCAATAGCAGGTGAGGTTGGCGGCATTGACCCCGCCATAGCCGATGATATGCGAAAGCGCGCCCGCGATGAAGGGCAGTGCGCCGGCATAGGTCAGGCCCTGCATCAGCAGGTGAGAAGTTGGCTTGCCCTGCGCCATCGTGCGCCGTCAGACCCCCCGGCGGCCCAGCAGGCGCAGCCGCAGTGCGTTGAGCTTGATGAAGCCTTCGGCGTCCTTCTGATCGTAAGCCCCAGCGTCATCCTCAAACGTCACCACCTTTTCGCTGTACAGCGAGTACGGCGACTTGCGGCCGACGACCGAGGCATTGCCCTTGTAAAGCTTGAGCCGCACGGTGCCGGTGACATGCGCCTGGCTGTGATCGATCGCCGCCTGCAGCATCTCGCGTTCGGGGCTGAACCACAGGCCGTTGTAGATCAGCTCGGCATAGCGCGGGGCGAGCTCATCTTTCAGATGCGCCGCGCCGCGATCCAGCGTCAGCTGCTCGATGCCGCGGTGCGCAATGTGATAGATGGTACCGCCGGGCGTCTCATACAGCCCTCGCGACTTCATGCCGACAAAGCGGTTTTCGACCAGATCGAGCCGCCCGATGCCGTGCGTTTTGCCCAGCGTGTTGAGCTTTCCAAGCAGGGTCGCCGGGCTCATCCCCTCGCCGTTGAGCGCAACGCCATCGCCGCGTTCAAAATCGATGGTGATATATTCAGGCGTATCGGGCGCGTCCTCGGGGTGGTTGGTGCGCGAATAGACGTAATCTGGCACCTCATCCCACGGGTCTTCAAGCACCTTGCCCTCGGACGAGGTGTGCAACATGTTGGCGTCGGTTGAGAACGGCGCTTCGCCGCGCTTGTCCTTCGAGACCGGGATCTGGTGCGCTTCGGCAAACTCGATCAGCCTGGTGCGGCTGGTCAGGTCCCACTCGCGCCACGGGGCGATGACCTTGACGTCCGGGTCGAGCGCATAATAGCCAAGCTCAAAGCGCACCTGATCATTGCCTTTGCCGGTCGCGCCGTGGCTGACCGCGTCGGCACCGACCATCTTGGCGATCTCGATCTGCCGCTTGGCGATCAGCGGCCGGGCAATCGAGGTTCCGAGCAGGTAGGTGCCCTCATACAACGCATTGGCGCGCATCATCGGAAACACATAATCGCGCACAAATTCCTCGCGCAGATCGTCGATGAAGATGTGCTCGGGCTTTACGCCCATCATCTCAGCCTTGGCGCGTGCGGGCTCAAGCTCTTCGCCCTGGCCGAGATCAGCGGTGAAGGTAACGACCTCGCAATTATAGGTCTGCTGCAGCCATTTCAGGATCACGCTGGTATCCAACCCGCCCGAAAAGGCGAGGACGACGCGGTTGACGGCTTGAGTCATGGAGCAATTTTCCTGCAAGACCTGATGCTGCGCGCCGCCTATCAGGCTGGCCCGGCGCGCGCAATGGGCTCGCTACAGCCAGCCCGCCGTCTGCACCGCGACCCACAGGCCAAGCGCGGCAAACAGCATCGCCGCGCCGATCTGCAGCGCGCGGATCGGCAATATCCGCTCGATGCGATGGCCGATGAGCACGGCAGGGACATTGGCGATCATCATCCCCAGCGTCGTGCCTGCGGTCACCGCGATCACCTGTCCGTAATGCGCGCCCATCGCCACCGTGGCGATCTGGGTCTTGTCGCCCATTTCGACCAGAAAGAACGCGATCAATGTGGTGACAAAGACCCCGCCACTGCGGGGCTTGGGAGCCTCATCCTCGGCAAGCGTGTCGGGGATCAGCGCCCACAGCGCCATGCCGATGAACCCGGCGGCAATCGCATAGCGAAAGCCGGGGCTGTCGAGCAGCCCTGCAAGCTGCTGGCCAAGCAAGGCGGCGAGGAAGTGGTTGACGAGCGTCGCCACCAACATGCCGGCGATAATCGGAACGGGCTTGCGCAGCCGTGCTGCGAGCAGGATCGCGAGCAGCTGGGTCTTGTCCCCCATTTCGGCAAGCGCGACCAGCGACAGCGAGGCGAAGAAAGCTTCCATGAAGGTGCCATTTCCGGGGCCGGGCAGCAAAGGCAGGACACAACAACACCCTCACCCCTGCCCGGCCGGGCAACAGGTTCAGGTGTCATCGGTCTTGCCGGAAGCCGGGATATCCCGGAAACCCGCGCACCATGGCCTCTCGGCCAAGTGTGTTGACGCGCGGACCGGTGCACGGCACCGGTTGGCTACTCCCCATCTGACGTGCTAGCCTTTACGCCTTGATCATGGGGGATGCAAGATGGCGGATGCGGGCAACAAGACGGTGGCAACCAAAGCCGATGTTAA
>NZ_JBGTFM010000134.1:0-2238 GCF_041747255.1 Blastomonas sp.
TTGCGCTCGGCAGCGTACCGAACGCATCGCGCTGCTCAATGATGCCGCACGCCAGGGCCGTGACCGCATGGCCCGCATCGTCATGACCTCCGGGCTGCTTGCAGAACTCGGCGGCGAGACGGTGGCACAAAGCATGATGGCACAGGCTCGGCTGATGGCCGCTCTGCGCCATTGCACCTTCGCCCCGGATTCGCCCGAGCGAGACTTTGCAAACATGGATGTCGATGGCATCAAGGTGCTGATGAAGGTCGATTATTACGACACCGAACTGGCGTTCGGGTCAGAGGATCCGGCCAATCCAGCGATGACACGGCGCGTCATCACGCTGATGCGGCCAGCGGACTACTGATCAGCGTCAGGGGCGGACATGTCACTGCGCCGCGGGGCATCGGCCCGGTAAATGGTGGGGAGGTAACGAGCGCATGAGCAGGCACAAAGTACCGCTTCGTGACGGGATTGCGGCGGCAAGTGCCTATGTTGGCTGGGACCGCCCGCTTCAAACCTATTTCGCGCAGGTTCTGAGGGCCCCTGACGAAGACGGAGAGGAGATCGAACTCGTATGGGTCGGAACCGCCTTTGGCGAGCTCCCCCGCGCTGTTGACGCAATCCGCGTGCTCGAACCCTATTGCCAGATCGAAGCAAGTCTGGCCGCACAGCTCGAGATCGACAGGATGGCATGCCTCGCCACGCGCGATGGACCCAATCAGCTCGAAGCCAAGGCCTTCATGGCGCGCCTCGCACAGATGACAAAGTCGCGCGGGCATGAAGTATAGGGCACGGCCAATGCTGAAGCAGTTTGACTGGATTTTGTGCAAGCAATGCACTATATGGGGCCAAGGAGACTTGTGATGATACCGAAAGCTCAGAACCGATTGGTGACCGACAGCGGATCGATTGATCCGCGTGCGCTGGCCGAGCAGCTGCACATTCCGGTTACCGAGCTGGCCGAGCTGGTCGGTGTGAGCCGCAATACGCTGGCCGCCGAGCCGCTCGGCAAGAAAGGACGCGAAGCCGTGCTGCCCCTGGTGCGCCTCTTAACTCATGCCACCGAAATTGCCGGATCGCTCGAACGCGCCGTGGTCTGGTTCAAGTACACGCCGATCGTCTCGATGGGCACCAAGACAGCAATGGAGCACGTCAAGGACGGGAATATTGCCTGGGTCCACGGGCACCTCGAGAATGTGTATAACGGCGTCTACGCCTAAACTGAAACGATGGAACCGGCGATCTGTTACCGGGCTCATACGCCCGAGTGGGCGTCCATGCCCACCAGCGGCGCAGGTGCCGCAAAGAACGGTGGAAGGTGGAATGCGCGCAGCAGGCCGGCGCTTTACCTCTCTTTCGATCCGCTGACGGCGGTGAAAGAAACCAATCAGCAAATTCTCGATTTCATTCCCATCACGCTGGTGCGTTATCAGGTCTCAGGCGGCATGATTGCTGACTATGATGACGCAAATTTGCGCAAAAAGCACGCTCTGGCAGACAATCTCATGAGCCAGCCCTGGTGGGGTCCGCAGTTTGCAGAACTGCTCTCGCCCACCCAGCAAGCAGCCGAGCAGCTCATCGCTGCAGGCCTTGACGGGTTGATCTACCAGTCAACGCAAGCCGCGGGGCACAACCTCGTCCTGTGGCACTGGAACGAAATCGGCGGGGCAAGTGTCGTTGCCGAAGACAAGCACGGCCTGCTCCCGAAAAATCGCGATTCCTGGCGCTGAGGCCCTCCCGGCACTTCGCACGCACTCAATATCCTATGTAGCGGCACGCTGCGGCCCTTTGGGGCCTTGCGGATTGACGCGCGCCTGCGGTGGCTGGCGCACGGGCCGGGCCACGGGCCCGGAGGAGAGGGGGGATGGGAGAAGGTGTTCCGGACAAGGGGTTCGGACAGCATCAGGAGAATTTGACATGAACATCGGCACCCTCAAGGCCAACGCAGAAGGCGTTCACATCGGCCGCATCACCACCCTGACCTTCAGCGCGACCGTCGCTCTGCGGGCCTTCGAATCCACCAACGAGCGAGCACCCAAGTTCGACCTCATGGCGCTCTCGGCGGACCGCCGCAGCTGGGTCAAGATCGGCGCGCTCTGGGAATACTCGTCGAACGAGACCGGCGAGTGCTTCCTGTCGGGCCAGATCGACGATCCCAGCCTCTCGGCGCCGATCCCGGTCGCCATGTTCCAGCAGAACGACGGCAGCTTCAACGTCGCCTGGCGGCGTTCGAAGCCCAAGGCATCGCTCGAC
>NZ_JBGTFM010000135.1:0-6644 GCF_041747255.1 Blastomonas sp.
CGGCGGCGGCGGGGGGGGCGCTCTCGGCGCTTGCGCCTCGGGCAGCACCAGCCGCACCGGCCCGGGGGGAAAGTCTTGCGGGACATAGAGCGGGGCGAGCGGCGCGCCGTCTGACAGGTCGACCGCAGATGCCGTCACCGCAGGTGCCATCAGTGCGCGGCGGCGGCTGTCGAGCACCAAAAACAGCGCCAGCGCCAATCCTGCCAGTGCGGCGATAAACACCCATGCAGGCATCGTTCGCCGGGTTGAGGCGACGGTTGGCCGGATATCGGTTTCACCGCCCGTATCGCTGCCGGGTTTTGTTGCCATCACCGATCTTCTTTGGGCACGAGGCGGCGGGCCTGCGCGCTGCGGTTATCGATGCGGAACACCAGGCGCGGCGAGACGGAATCGACCACAAACAGGCCATCACGCATCGCACCGTTGACCAGCCGCTCCTGTCCGCGCTCGTCAATCGTGTAAATCGCCGGCAGCGCCACATCGGAAGGCCATTCGATGAAGGTCTGCTGGCCATCGTCGCCAATCTGGCTGGGCCTGAGCCGCCGATCCCCGCTGACACGATAGCTTCCCGAGACAGCGGCTGTGTCTGATGTCTGATTGTCAGTGATCGCGTCGTCAGCGTCAAAAGTGAAGCGCACGCTGTATGCCGTGTCATACGCAGGCGATGATACGGCCAGCAGGTCGAACTGATACACACGGGTATCGGTGATCACCATCATGTTGGTTTCTGCACCGGCCTGGGTCGCCTTGATGAACAGGTGGGCGCCGCGCTTCGTGCTGGTCACCAGCCACGCGGTGCTGTCACCCACCGCAACGCTTTCGATGCGCTCATCGGGGGCAAATTCGATGCTGAGCTGATAGCCTGCCGCGACTTCGAGCTGCACGACCTGATCGGCGCGATATTCGACGGTACGCAGCCTGGGGTCGCCCGGGCCGGGCACCGGGCGCACCTGCGCCTGGCCTGCATCCGCCAGCAACAGAGCGCATAGCGCAATGAGCATCGGCCGCATCATCGCGTGATCTCATCGTTCGGTGTGATAATTGCCGGCAATGTCCGACCCGGCGGCACGGGTGCCGGCTCAGGCTCAGGCTCAGGCGGCGGCAAGGCTTCTGGATCACGCTGATACCGCACGACCTGAAAGCCGAGTGGGTTGAGGTAACGATCTTCGACCCGCATCGGCTCGCCAGCATAGCGATAGCGGATGACCGCAACCCATGCGCCGATCACCCGCGGTGCTGCGCCGCGATCCGATCGCCGCGTCTCGAATCGCACCATTGCAGTATCATTGCCCATCGGCGAGACGCTTTTGACCACGGTGTCGATCATCGTCGCGCGCGGATAACGGCTGAGCGGGCTATCGGGGTGCGACGCCTGCATTCTGGCGATATAGCCCGAGCGCGCGTTGTCTGCGGACCACAATGCCACCTTGCGATAGTTGGATTGCACCGAATTGATGTCGAAGCTTTCGCGCGCAATGACATATTGCACAAGGAACGACTGGGTGAGCGCGGCGTCGCCGGAAATTCGCTCAGGCTCCAGCGGATCGACCGCCTGGACGAACCCGGTCTGGCGATCGACGATCAGGGTATAGGGTTCCACCGTCTTGAGCGGTGTCAGCAACATCAGCGCAAGGGCAAGCAGCACAGCAACCGCCAGCGCGACCGATGCGATAATCCAGGCGATCCGGCGCGATGAGCGCAGCGCCTGCTGCTGGTCATCCGCCCAGGTCGCCGCCTCGCGGTAATAGATGTCCCGCTGGGCCTTGGTGTCTTCTTTCATGCCCGAAGGTCCCTTTGCCCGGCGCTTGCCGAGACGCGGTTGCTGGTACGCCGACGGTAAGACTGGCCAAGCGGGACGGCAGGTGGCGCCCCGGCATCGCGCATGACGGCCTGCACCGGAACGCGACCTGCAGACCCGCCGCCTGCAAGCTGCTGGCCTTGCAGCGCTTCGCGGCGCTGATCCGAAGCTATGGCATCCGCAACAACAGCGGCACGCGAGCGTCCCTCCTGTGCAGACAGCGCATTGACAACTGGCTGAACGGCGGTGCGCGCCATAGCCTGGTCACGCGGCTGCCCTGCAGTCAGTGCCGCTGGCCAGACGTGCGCAAACCTGAACCCGATCGCGACCCTGGCGAACGCCCAGAGCATCGCCGCCAGCACGAGCACGAACAGCAATGTGACCACCAGCAGTTCCACCGGCGCTGAGGGGACTGCGATCCCGGCTGCGCGCGCGGCGAGCAGGCTGGACAGCCATGGCTCAAGCAGCGCGAGTTCGACCCCCAGAATGATCGCTGTGCCGAGCGCGCCGAGCGCGGCTCCGGCCAGCACCCGTAACCACCCTTCGAACAGCCCGCGTGTGCTGTCGAACAGCACGAACGCGATGAACAACGGCGCCACCGCCAGCAAAAGCCCTGCGATCAACCGCACAGCACCAAACGCGCCGAGTATCCCGATCAGAAACAGAATGCGCGAACCACCCAGCGCAAAGGGTTCAAAGTTCGCAAACAACGGCGGCATGACATTGCTGTTGGCGGACCGCAGCCCTGCTCCCTTGATGGCAAGCGCCACCATCGCCGCATCAGTCGCCTCCAGCCGCGCGACCATTCCGCCGGTTGCGCCGGGCACGCCTGATGCCCCGCCAATTTGCGCGCTCAGCTCGGCAGGGCCGCTGATCGCAATGTCGTAAACCAGCGTGCGATAGGCAGGCCAGCTGGTGGCGAGCACCAGCACAATGCCGATCTTGACGAATGCCAGCACCCCTTCGCGCACGCTCGGCACCTGTCCAAGCAGCATGCGAAAACCAAACAACGCGACGAACACGGTGAGCAGCCCGGTCAGGATGATCCAGAACGGCGAGCCGGGACTTGCCAACGCCTGATAACCGGCAGAGCCAATGGTCTGCGCCTGGCAATCCACAAAACGCAAAGTGTCTCCAAGGAAGCTGCCCCCAGGCGTGGGCGCTGGGCAGAGCATTATACCTGCTCCATCAGCGCAGGAATCCAGTCGGCTGGATCGTCACCAACGGCTTGGCGCAACTGGTCGAGCATACGCACGCTGCGTTCGCGGCCCGACAGAATGGTGAGGATTTCGTGTTCCCCGGTGAGGTTGAGCCGCGCCACCACACTGTGCGTGCCATGCTTGATCAAAAAGCAGTGCGCGCTGTCGGGCAGCGTGCGCACAAGATCGAACTCATGCGGGGTCAGGCCGAAGCCATCGATATAGTCAGCCGCGCGCGCCTTGGGGTTGGCCATGAAAATCTGGGTTGCAGCCTGCTCGATGATCGCGCTGGCGATCCGGCTTTCCAGCGCGTCCTGCGCGCTTTGCGTCGCAAAACCGACGATGCCGTTGCGTTTGCGGATGGTCTTTTCCCAATCCTTGATCCGGCGAACGAATATATCGTCATCCAGCGCTTTCCAGCCCTCATCGACCACGATGATCGAGGGTGTGCCATCGAGCCGCTCTTCGACGCGGTGGAACAGGTACAGCATGGCCGGGCTGCGCAGCGCGGCATTGTCGAGGATCTGCGTCATGTCGAAACCGACCGTCGCCGCGCCAAGATCGGTCAGGTCCTGCGGGTTGTCGAACAGCCAGCTGTGCTCGCCTTCGCCCCACCAGCTGCGCAGACGCGACCACAGATCGGCACCGTGGGGACGGTGGCCGCCGCGAAACATCTCAACCAGATAGCGCAGGCGGCGAAGCTGCGGCGGCTGCAGGAAATTGGCGTCGATCGCATCCTTGATCTGCGCGGCGTCCTCGACATCGACCGAGCCCGCGAGCAGCGACAGCCATTCGATCAGGAATTGGCGATTGGCCGGCGTATCCTCGATCTGCAACGGATTGAGCCCAGAGGCGAGCCCGGGGCGCAGCACATCATAGCTGCCGCCGATCGCGCGGACGAACAGTTCTGCACCGCGATCCTTGTCAAAAAAGATGATTCGCGGATGGAATTTGCGCGCCTGTGCCAGCAGAAAGTTGAGGACCACGGTCTTGCCCGATCCCGAGGGACCGATGACGGTAAAGTTGCCCAGATCGCTCTGGTGGAAATTGAAATAATATGGCCCCGCTGCGGTGGTCTCAAGCAGGCTGACCGCATCACCCCAATGATTGCCGCTGGCCTGGCCCAGAGGGAAGTTATGGCTGCTGGCGAGCCCGGCAAAGTTGCGCGTCGAGACAAGGCCACGCCGCGCAATATAGCGAAAGTTGCCCGGAAACTGCGCCCAAAAGGCAGGCTCCAGCGCAATGTCCTCACGCACTGCGATAGCGCCGAGATCAGCGAGCGATGCCTGCGCCTCGGCAATGCCGCGATCGACTTCAGCAAGACTAGCGCCCCTGATCGCGATGGTCATGTGGTGTTCGCCAAACGAGGCCCGGCCCGCCGCGACATCGTCTTTGGCGGTTGCCAGTTCCGCGCGCAGGCTGAGCGCCTCGTCTTCGGCCGAGCGCATCCGGCGCAGCGCCAGGTTCATCCGCGACAGAGAGGCCTGCCGATCGACAAAGCCGAAGCTTTGCGAGATGGTGATTTCAAACGGCAGGCGCAGCAGTTCATCGAACATGCCCGGCGCGGTTTGCGCAGGATAATCCTTGATCGACACGATGCCCAGATAGCTGGGCGCGACGATGCCATTGGCACCCAGCTCCACCGTCTCCTGGCCAAAGCTTACCCGCCGATAGGGCAAATAGTGGCCGATGTCTTCAGCTGGCAGCAGAACCGGGCGCATCTCTCCGTTATAGAGCGACGACAGAAACTCCAGCGGTTCCGAACACGGCCCCTGTGGCGTATCATAAACCGTGAGCAGGCGCGGTTCGTAGCTGCCAAGCGAGGAGAGCAATGCATCGCGCGCGGTCTCTAGCTGGCGCAGATCCTGCGCAGCCTCAGCGCCACGATCGAGCGTCGAGCGTCCGATCAAAGCCCGCAGTCGGTCGAGCGTGCCCAGCCGCCCGCGCAGCGGACGACGGATCAGCGTCAGGAACAGCTCGTTGATATACAGCTGTTTCGACTGCAGCCGCGCGCGCCATGCCGCGTCCAGCCGTTTCGAGAACGGGTCGGGAAAATCGGCGTCAAGCTCGACATCGACCCGCCTGCGCACCACATGATGGTAGAGCGCGAAATTGGAGGTGCCGATGGCCTGCAGCATCGCATCGCGCAGGCGGTTGCGGTAGTTGATCTCTTCGGTGTCGGCGGTCTCGAAATGCAGACCGCGCAGATGGATGGTCTGCATCAACAACCCGTCACGCGTCTCGATGGTGTGATCATCGACATGCCGTGCATAGGGCAGATGGTCCCCCGCCTGCTTTTCACGCGCTATCACTTTGGGGTCGCTGGTCAGGGACGGTAGGAGTTGCATCGCCAGATCGCATGGTTGCGGATGCGCGGGCAAAGGCCCAGACGCACCAGCCACAGGTCAAAGAAGCGCGGCTCACGCAGGCACAGCAAGACGCCCGCCAGATGGATGATCAGCGCGGCCGCCACGATCCAGCCCGAGCGGAAGATCAGGAACAGCTCGGTCGCGATCACCGCATTGGCGACGAAATAGCTGTAGGTGACGCCGGCAAACATCTGCGGCCTCGTGAGCGCCACAAACACCGATGCGCGCTCGACCCCATCCATGGTTCAGCTGCCCAGCGTCGCGGTGGACTGGATACCCGCGACAATACTCGCGGCGCCGAACAGGATGAAGCAACCAATGATGACCGTCGCGCCATAGCGCCAGTTGATCCGGCCCGTGAGCATCAGGAAGCCGACAGCGGCGACCGCAACGACGGCGACCACCGTGGCGACCGTGCCCAGCAAAGTGCCCTGCAACCATTGCACGGCGGAAACCAGCACACCGGAGCCTGCGGGATCAGCAAGCGCATCCTGCGCAAAGGCGCTGCTTGAAGCCATGCTGACAAGCGCCATCGCGCCCCCGATCAACCGCCAGACAAAAAGCCGCACCCCCGCACCCCTTCAACTATCAGATTCGCCATCGAATATGCAGGGCAACCAGCAATTTGCCAACCCAAAGAATAATGTCATGCTTGTTGACACGAGGGTGACGCAGCTTTCCTGTGTTTATCGCTCTGTCATTTTGGTGACATATTAGATTTTGCTGCCAGGCCAGTAAATTAACACCAAAATGAAGGGGTTAAGCAGGCATGTTGTTGTTTAGCGCCATCATAGGATGTTCAAGGGATTGGAACCGCCCAAGGTTCGCCATGCCCGCTATGCCCCCCGCCTTCGCGAGGGCAGGCTCCATCGTCATAGCTGTTGATCGCCAGCGCCGCGCCCGATGCGTCGCTCACCGCGATGACACTGCCGCGCTCGTCGGCGTGCAGCCACGGTCTGATGTGCCGGTGCCTTCGTACCAGACCAGCGGTTCATCGCTGCCTGGGCCTTGCACATAGCGGCGCAGCACCGGCCAGGTGCTGGCGTTATGCTCGGTGATCAGCGCTGACCCGGCATAGCGCAACAGTGAGCCTTGCGCGGTCGGATAGAACATCCGTCCCAGCGCATCGTAAACAAAACGGCGGCAGCGAGGCTCACGGCTGACAGGAAGTTGCGCGCGAGCTTGTCGTAGCGGGTAGCGACACGGCGGAAGTCCTTGAGGCGGCAGAACATGGCCTCGACCCGCCACCGGTCTTTGTAGCGGCGCTCATCATACTGG
>NZ_JBGTFM010000136.1:0-5462 GCF_041747255.1 Blastomonas sp.
CGCCTTGCCATCGCGCACCCGGTTCAGCGCGCGCACCAGATCATCGCGCATTGCGGCGAAATCGCGCGTCAGCGCCTCGCCCCGGCCGATCAATACATGGTCCGCACCGGCGATTCCGTGCGCGGGCATCGCCTGGTGCACCAGCGCGCGAAAGCGCCGCTTGATACGGTTGCGGGTCACCGCGTTGCCGATCTTCTTGGTGACGGTGTAGCCGATGCGCTGCATCTCGCTGCCGTCATTGCGCGTCTTTACCAGCAGCACAAAGCCCGGCGTGCCGACGCGCAATCCGCCGTTGGCGGCGAGAAAATCGGCGCGCTGGCGCAGCACGACAGGCACAGCAGAAGATACCACTGTGCCTGGCGAGATGTGATTGCTGGTGGAAGGGTCAGAAACGCCCGCAGTCACGGACGCACTGTGGGACACGTCCGGGTTCAGGCGCTCAGGCCGGTTCAGGCGCTCAGGCGCTTGCGGCCACGCGCGCGGCGGGCCCGCAGGATATTGCGGCCACCGACGGTGGATGTGCGCTGACGGAAGCCGTGACGACGCGCACGCACAAGATTGCTGGGCTGAAATGTGCGCTTCATGCGGCACTCCTGAAAACTGCTACCCCATAAGGGCGTTGAATGATGGACGATTCGCCGCGTGCGAGGCCTTGAGCCGTGCCCGCGAAAGAAACGCGCATACGTTTGGGAACCGGCAAAGTCAAGCGCGGAACGGCGGATGTGCCGCCAGATCCGGGCGTGCCTAACCGCCCGCCACTTCGCAGGCGGTGAGCACGCTCATCAGGTTGCCGAGCGGGCTGACATCGCGCAGCGCGCGCGAGAACAGTCTTTCATAGGCAGACTCTTCAGTGCCCAGACCCGCCGCAAGATAACGTTCCGGCGTGAGCTTCGTTTCAAGCTTCACCTCCAGCGCCTTCATGCGTGTGGTGAACGGATTGTCGCCGCTGTCTTCAAGCTCGCCCTCTGCCAGACCGATCATATAGCCGGTGAGCGCCATGCACTGGACGTCGCGCGCAAAGCTGTCGGCGGGCAGGGTGATCGTGCGCTTGGAGCTGATCAGCGGGTAGCGGCTGGCGCACAGTGGCAACAGGGCGGGCGCATCGCTGGCGACGGTTTCCAGATTGGGCGGCGGTGTGCCAGCCAGCGTGTCGATCTTGCCGATAAATGCATCGGGATTGTCGGCGGTTTCGCGGCGTGCGGCATCGAACAGGAACCACGATGCCTCTGCAATCACCTCGGTCTGGCCCCCACCCGCCAGCGTCGCGGCATAAAAACACATGATCGCCGCTTCGGTGCTGTTGTTGGGCAGCGCAGGCGTTGCTCCCTGCGCGTGCGCTGGCACCGACGCCCCAAAGGCGAGCGCCGCGCCGGTCAGCGCGGTGCAGGCCTTTGCAAGCAACCGGATCATGCCGCCAGTTTCCGCAGTACGTAGTGCAGGATGCCGCCGTTCATGAAATACTCCAGCTCATTGGCAGTATCGATGCGGCACAATG
Source organism: Blastomonas sp. (assembly GCF_041747255.1). Classification (GTDB taxonomy): domain Bacteria; phylum Pseudomonadota; class Alphaproteobacteria; order Sphingomonadales; family Sphingomonadaceae; genus Blastomonas. The sequence continues at coordinate 1,496 of NZ_JBGTFM010000136.1, forward strand.
CCTCAAAGCTGAAGCCCGAACCATCGGGGCGGGTGACCTTGACCGTCACCTGCTGGCGCGGCTTCAGATCGGCAATGCCTTCAATCGTGAAGGTGTCATCACCGGTAAGCCCCAAGGTCAGCCGCGTATCTCCGTTCTCGAACTGTAGCGGCAGAACGCCCATGCCGACCAGGTTAGAACGGTGGATGCGCTCGAAGCTTTCGACGATCACGGCTTTCACCCCGAGCAGGTTGGTGCCCTTGGCGGCCCAGTCGCGCGATGATCCGGTGCCATATTCCTTGCCCGCGATCACCACCAAAGGCGTGCCGTCGGCCTTGTGACGCATTGCTGCGTCATAGATCGGCATGACTTCACTGCCATAGCGGCTCATGCCGCCCTCGATGCCCGGGACCATTTCGTTCTTGATGCGGATGTTGGCGAAGGTGCCGCGCATCATCACATCATGATGGCCGCGTCGCGCGCCATAGCTGTTGAAGTCAGCGCGCGCGACCTGATGCTCCATCAGCCACTTGCCCGCAGGCGAATCCGCCTTGATCGATCCGGCGGGCGAGATGTGGTCGGTGGTGATCGAATCGCCCAGGATCGCCAGCGGCTTGGCCTCAATGATGTCGCCCACCGGCGATGGCGTCATGCTCATGCCCTCAAAATAGGGTGGGTTGGCGACATAGGTTGACCCCGCGCGCCAGTTGTAGGTGTCCGATCCATCGACGTTGATCGCCTGCCAGTGCTCATCGCCCAGATAGACGTTGGCATAGCGCGCCTGGAACATCTCACGGTCCATGCAGCTTGCCATGGTTTCGGCAACTTCCAGATTGGTCGGCCAGATGTCTTTCAGGAATACATCCTTGCCCTGGTTGCTGGTGCCGATGGGGGTGGTGGTGAAATCCTCAATCACCGTGCCCTTGAGCGCATAGGCAACAACGAGCGGCGGCGAGGCGAGAAAATTGGCGCGCACATCCGGCGACACGCGGCCTTCGAAGTTGCGGTTGCCCGAGATCACTGCGGCGGCGACCAGACCGTTTTCGTTGATCGCCTTGCTGATCGGCTCGGCCAGCGGGCCGGAGTTGCCGATACAGGTGGTGCAGCCATAGCCAACGAGGTTGAAGCCGATATTGTCGAGGTGGGTTTGTAGCCCGGCCTTGTTGAAATAGTCGGTGACCACCTGCGATCCGGGCGCAAGCGAGGTCTTGACCCATGGCTTGGGCTTGAGGCCAAGCTCATCGGCCTTTTTGGCGACCAGCCCTGCGGCAACCATCACGCCCGGGTTCGATGTGTTGGTGCACGAGGTGATCGCCGCGATCATCACATCGCCATCGCCGATGTCGAAATCCTTGCCATCGACCGCAACGCGCATATTGGCGCGCTTGTAGGTCTCGGCCATGTCCTTGGCGAACACGTCATCGACTTCGGTGAGCGCGACCCAGTCCTGCGGACGCTTGGGTCCGGCGAGCGAGGGGATGACCGTCGACATATCGAGTTCGAGCGTGCTGGTGAACACTGGGTCCACTGCATCGGGCTGAATCCAGAAGCCCTGCTCCTTGGCATAGGCTTCCACCAGCGCGAGCAGGCTTTCGTCGCGCCCGGTCAGGCGCATGTAATCGAGCGTCTTGTCGTCGATGCCGAAAAAGCCGCAGGTCGCGCCATATTCCGGGGCCATGTTGGCGAGCGTCGCGCGGTCGGCGAGGCTCAGCGAGGCAAGTCCGGGGCCGAAATATTCGACGAATCGCCCGACCACGCCGTGCGAACGCAGCATGTTCGTGCAAGTCAGCACAAGATCGGTGGCGGTGACGCCCTCATTCAGCGCGCCGGTGAGCTTGAAGCCAACCACTTCGGGGATCAGCATCGAGACCGGCTGTCCGAGCATCGCCGCCTCCGCCTCGATCCCGCCGACGCCCCAGCCGAGCACACCCAGACCGTTGATCATCGTGGTGTGGCTGTCGGTGCCAACGCAGGTATCGGGATAGGCGACCGTTGCACCGCTGGCGTCAGTGCTGGTCCACACCGCCTGCGCGATATTCTCAAGGTTCACCTGATGGCAGATGCCGGTGCCCGGTGGGACGGCCTTGAAATTGTCGAGGCTCTTGGAACCCCATTTCAAAAAGTCGTAACGCTCGCCATTGCGGTAATATTCGATCTCGACATTCTGCTCGAATGCACGTGGATGGCCGAATTCGTCGACCATCACCGAGTGATCGATCACCAGATGCACGGGGACGAGCGGATTGATCTTGCTGGTATCGCCGCCCAGCGTGGCGATGGCATCGCGCATCGCGGCGAGATCGACCACGCAGGGCACGCCGGTGAAATCCTGAAGCAGCACGCGCGCCGGGCGATACTGGATCTCCGCGCTCGATACCGGATTCTTCTGCCAGTCGACCACCGCCTGCGCATCGGCGACCGACACGGTGAAGCCGCCGTCCTCAAAGCGCAGCATGTTTTCGAGCAGCACCTTCATGCTGAACGGCAGCCGTGAGATATCACCGAGCTTTTCGGCGGCCTTGGCGAGTGAATAATAGGCGATGGACTTGCCGCCCACCTCCATGGTCGCGCGGGTGCCGAGCGTGTCCTGTCCAACAGCGGTCATGTGGAGTCCCTTCCAAGGTCTGTAGCAATATGAATACGCTCAAAAAAGCGCCGGTAATGTGACGGTTCGCACCGAACAGGCCGGAATGGGGACGCGCGCGACCATTTTATACGCGAAACCGGCGGGCCGATACTGAATCGGATATGGTGCGCAAAGCCTTAGCGCAAGGCGGCGGGAGGGGGAAGGGGGCATGGGGTGCGCATTGTCCGCTGTCACATCGTCATTTTGAACTTGGCGCGGATGCTTTGTTTGATGAACTGCTCGTCAAGGGATGAAGCCGGGTCTGGCTTGCGAGAAACTGACGATGAACATGATGCGGATCATTGCTGGCGACAATCTGACCGCAATCCAGCGTGCCGAGATCTTCCGGCAACAGATCATTTTGGAGCGCGATCACCTGGAGCAGTTGCATGCAGAACTGCTTTTTTGCTAACAACTTCGTGCCGGAATGCTCCGATATAATTTTATGCTACAAATTTTTTTGCCAATATTGAATGAATAATTCTATATCATATGCCGAAGCTGAAATTGCTATATAAAATTAGGGCGTAGCGAAATTATATCACTACGACCTAATTATTGTATTACCGTTAAAGTATAGACCAATAAATTGCTCACTTAGGGTCCGGACTCATTAGAGCCACCATGTGACGAAGGCGGCGATGGCAATGGTTGCCATGAAGGTCTTGATGTTGCGGTCGAACCGGGTTGCTACGCGGCGCCAGTCCTTGAACCGGCAGAACATGCGCTCGACGACGTTGCGCTGGCGGTAGATCTGCCGGTCGTGCTCGATTTGGACCTTACGGTTGGACTTTGAGGGGATGACGGGCGTGGTGCCGCGCTCGATCAGCCATGAGCGCAAGGCGTTGCTGTCGTAGCCTTTGTCAGCGACCAGATATTCTGAGGGCGGCACGGCATTGATCGCCAAGATCGCGACCTTTGCGTCGTGCGTGTTGCCGGGCGTCAACAGGAGGACGTGGGGACGGCCCTTTTCGTCGCAGATAGCATGGAGCTTGGTGTTCCTGCCGCCTTTGGTGATGCCGATACCATGAGCCAAGGCCCCCCTTTTGCGCCGCCAGCAGTGCGGTGGACCTTGATGCACGAGCTGTCGATGAACAGCCTGGATGGCACGCCGTCGAGCCCGGCAAGATCGGCAAAGATGCGCTCCCAAACGCCGCGCTCGGCCCAGCGCCGGAAGCGGTTGTAGAGCGTCTTCTTCGGGCCGTAGACGTGTTCGGGACAATCGCCCCAACGACCGCCGCTCTTAAGCGCATGGACAATGCCGGAGAGCACCCGCCGATCATCGACCCTCGGCATCCCGCGCGTATCCTGCGGCAGGAGCGGTTCAATCCGCGCCCATTGCTCATCCGAAAACCAGAAAAA
>NZ_JBGTFM010000137.1:0-2347 GCF_041747255.1 Blastomonas sp.
CTTATTTCGTCTCCAGTCCCGTCCGGGATCAGCGATGACCCTTTCCACCAGTGACCGGTCCACCGGCTGGGCATCCCCATTTTTCCACATGCCTGCCGCCATTGCTTTTGCGGCGACTATCCTCACGGAACATTGCACCTCATGCATCTTAAAGAACTCAAGCAGAAGACGCCTGCCGAACTCGTTACCATGGCCGAAGAGCTTGGCGTGGAGGGGGCATCGACGCTCCGCCGCCAGGACCTGATGTTCGCGATCCTCAAAGAACTTGCCGATGATGGCGAGCTGATCATGGGATTGGGTACCATCGAAGTGCTTGCCGACGGTTTCGGCTTTCTGCGCAGCCCCGAGGCGAACTATCTCGCCGGGCCCGACGATATTTACGTTTCGCCCAATCAGGTGCGCCGCTTTGGCCTGCGCACCGGCGATACGGTGGAAGGCGAAATCCGCGCGCCGCGCGATGGTGAGCGTTATTTCGCGCTGACCAAGCTCACAGCCGTCAATTTCGATGACCCCGATGTTGTGCGCCACCGCGTCAACTTCGATAACCTCACCCCGCTTTACCCTGACGAAAAGCTGAGCCTCGACACGCTTGACCCGACGGTCAAGGACAAGTCGGCGCGGGTGATCGATATCATCTCGCCGCAGGGCACGGGCCAGCGCGCGCTGATCGTCGCGCCTCCGCGCGGCGGTAAAACCGTGCTGCGGCCGAACATCGCCAAGGCGATCACGGACACCCACCCCGAGGTTTTCCTGATCGTGCTGCTGATCGATGAGCGGCCTGAGGAAGTCACCGATATGCAGCGCAGCGTGAAAGGCGAGGTGATTTCCTCGACCTTTGACGAACCTGCGCAGCGCCACGTGCAGGTCGCCGAAATGGTCATTGAAAAGGCCAAGCGGCTGGTCGAGCACAAGAAGGATGTCGTCATCCTGCTCGATTCGATCACCCGCCTTGGCCGCGCCTACAACACCGTCGTCCCAAGCTCGGGCAAGGTACTGACCGGCGGTGTCGATGCCAATGCGCTGCAACGCCCCAAGCGCTTCTTTGGCGCGGCGCGCAATATCGAGGAAGGCGGCTCGCTGTCGATCATCGCCACCGCGCTGATCGACACCGGCAGCCGCATGGACGAGGTGATCTTTGAAGAGTTCAAGGGCACCGGCAACTCCGAAATCGTGCTGGACCGCAAGATCGCCGACAAGCGCATCTTCCCGGCACTGGATGTCGGCAAGTCGGGCACCCGCAAGGAAGAGCTGCTGGTCGAAAAGGACATCCTGTCAAAGATGTGGGTGCTGCGCCGCATCCTCATGCAGATGGGCACCATCGATGCGATGGAGTTCCTGCTCGACAAGATGAAGGAATCCAAGACCAACGAGGATTTCTTCGATTCGATGAACCAGTGACCGCCTGAAAGGTTCAACGCCAATGACCGCCATCTGGGCAGACATCGTCAAGGATTTCTCCGGCCTGTTTGCGGGCGACGCCTCGGCGTGGTTCGCATTCGGCCAGGTGTTGATGATCGATATCCTGCTCGCCGGAGACAATGCGATTGTCGTCGGTGCGCTGGCGGCGGGTCTGCCGCCGGATCAGCGGCGCAAGGTCATCATGATCGGCATCATTGCCGCGCTGGTGTTGCGCATCGGTTTTGCTTTGATAGTTACCCAATTGATGCAGATCGTCGGGTTGATTTTTGCTGGCGGGCTGCTGCTGCTGTGGGTCTCGTGGAAAATGTACCGCGAACTCCAGCCTGCTGGTCATTCATCACCCGGATCGCCCGAAATTGAGGGCGACGAGGACAGCGGCGTGCGCCCAGCCAAGAGTTTCGCTTCAGCTGCCTGGGCGGTGGCTGTGGCTGACGTGTCGATGAGCCTCGACAATGTGCTGGCTGTCGCCGGCGCTGCGCGTGAGCACCCCGGTATCCTGATTGTCGGTCTAATTCTCGCGGTCGCATTGATGGGCATTGCAGCCAATTTCATCGCCAAATATATCGAGCGTTTCCGCTGGATTGCCTATCTCGGGCTGCTCGTCATCCTCTATGTCGCGGGCAAGATGATGTATGACGGCTTTGTCGATCCGACGGTGGGCGTGGGGCAGTTTTTCGGCTGATCAGTGGCAACAATCACTGAACCATAACAGTTCGCCTGATCGCCAGTTACTCACCAAGGCGGTTCAGGCTGTGGGCGTTGCTGTAAGCTGCGCCGCCATCTTTTCCCACAGCATGTTCATCGCCTTGAGCGGCCGGACCATGACCTTGAAGTCCTCGATCAGCCCGGCATCGTTCCAGCGGATGATATCGACGCCGTTGATGTGGATGCCATCCACCGTGCAGGCAAATTCCAGCATCGCCTGGTT
>NZ_JBGTFM010000138.1:0-1514 GCF_041747255.1 Blastomonas sp.
ACCCCAAGCGCATCCAAGGATCCTTATTGTCAGAAGTAGAAAGCCGCTTTGGGTGCGCTTGTCTTAGGGGGTTTGTCTGATTTGTCTTTAATGCAGGATATGCCTAGCGGCGCGTGTTGTCTTACATTGCCCCTGTTTCACACGGGCATGATTGATGGCGACAAATACACTATCGAACAGCGCGACGCTCACCATCCGGCTTGACGTCGATGCGCTTGCGGCGTTCGACAGCTTCGCGGTTGGTCGTGGCGGACGAAGCGCAGTGTTGCGGCAGATGATCGAACAGACGGTGCGGGAGATCGCAGATCGTCCGTTCATCGACCGTCCCGATGGTATCGCGCGCAATCGTGTTTCGCTGCGATTTACCGATGTCGAGATTGCCGTGATCGAGGTTCGGGCGGCGCAGCGTTCGACCGATCGCGCGGGTTGGATCAAGGCCTTGGTGCGCCGCCACCTTGCGCTGAAATCGCGGGTCGATGACGGGCTGCTGGCCGAGCTTGCGCCGATCCGAATGCAGTTGCTGCGTATCGGCCGCAATCTCAATCAGGCGATGAAAGCGGCCAATGCGTCGATGCTGGAAACCGGCGACAAGCAGATCGAACCCGAGCTGCGGCGGATCGCCGACATGCGAATGGAAATATCCGAGCAGGTGACAGCCGTTGGCGATGTCATGCGCGGCGATGCGAGCTACTGGACAGTTGTGGATTGATGGGCCTGGAATCCGCCTTGTGGGAAGCAACCCGTCCGGCGTTTCGGGTGCGCTATATCCATGACCCCACCAGCACGCCGCGCGTTCCGCTCTATGCGAGTTACGGCTTTGCCACCGGCCCGACGGCGCGGGCCAAACTGGCACGGATCGTTCGCAAGGCACCCGAGGTCGTGGTCAAGGTCACTGGTCGCCAGCGGGGCGGCAGCCATGTGAAAGCACATCTCGACTATATCGGGCGCAAGGGCGAAGTGGACATCGAAACCCGCGACGGTGAAATCCTGACAACCAAGGAAGACGTTGCCGAGCGGGCAGCGGAGTGGAGCGACACCCTACAATGGCGGTCGCGACCAACGGTGTCGTCGGTGTCGCTGATCTTCTCGATGCCCGAAGGCACCGACCCCGACAAAGTGCTGGGAGCTGTCCGCGCGCTGGCCCATGCCGAACTGAGCGACAATCACGATTATGTCCTGGCCCTCCATACCGATACGCCGCGCCCGCATGTGCATCTGACGGTGCAGGCCGAGGGGCTCGATCGCAACCGCTTCAATCCCCGTCCGGTTCAGCTCAATCGTTTCCGTGAACGCTTTGCCCGCGAGCTGCGCGCGCGGGGCGTTGCCGCCGAAGCAACGCCGAGACGGGCGCGTGGTCAGGGGATTGCTGGATCGAGCATGGCTCTGGTTAAATTGCGGGCGCGGCTGCGAACCGAAGGGAGTCGTCAGATAACGAACGCAGACCGTCGCACCAATGAACAGGCCATCGCTGTTGCGCGCGGCCGAGCCGAGTTTCCACCCTTTATCGCCAAAGG
>NZ_JBGTFM010000139.1:0-6624 GCF_041747255.1 Blastomonas sp.
CGCCCGCACCGCGCACCGATTCGATCAGGCCGGCGGCAGACAGTTTGCTCACCAGTTTCTGCGCGGTGGGCAGGGGCAGGCCGGTTTCGGTCGCCAGCGCGCGCGCGTTGCAGCGAATACCGCCGCAATGGCGCGCAGCGGCGCTCATCAGCACCACGGCATAATCGGCAAGGCTGGACATGCGCATAGGGCAGGTTCCGGTTAATCAGAGTAAATCGTTCTGATTATCAGATGGCGGCTTTTGGCTTGAAAATCAAGGGCTGGTTCGCTGCTTGACCCAGCGTCAGGGTTCCTCCCCTCTACCATGCCGCTTCGCGACACGGTCCCCCTCCCCGAGCCAAGCTTGGGCAGGAATTGTTATGTCACGTCTCTGCAACCAGCGGGCTGATGCTGCCTTTCAGCGCGGCGCGTCGGTCGATCAGCGCGGCGATTTCGCCCTCGCCGTTGCGCAACCGGTTGGGTGTCGTTCCGGTAAACAGCTTGAGCTCGCGAATCATGTGGCTCTGGTCGTAAAACGCATCGCGCAAAAAATCGGCTTCATTCGGGCCTGCGTCAATCAGCGTCCGCGCAGCCCGCAGTGCGCGATATTTGCGCGACAGATATTTGGGCGGCATGCCGTAGAGCTGCTTCACCCGGCGGGTCAACTGGCGTTCGGACAGGTTTGACCGGCTGTGCAGATTGCCCACCTTCGGTGACACCTCCGATGCCAACCATGAATCGACGAGCCGGGTGAAGCGGACCAGGTCCGTGCCTGCTTCGGCAACAATCGGCGCGAGAATGGCATCGGCCGCAGCCGCCATCTGCGGCAGCGTCTCGAGGGCGCTCAAGGTTGCCAGATGCTGCTCAATCCGGGGAAACAGGCTAGCCGCAGGGACCACACGGTCAAGAAAGTCTGCCGCGTTGCGTTGGGTCAGCGCGCCCCAGCCTGCCGCGGTAATGCCAAGGCCGAACATGCGAAAAGGACCTTCGATCTCAAACCGGACCGCCGCCGTTGTCGGCCCGTGCAGCACAACGCCGCTGCACAGTGTAGATGTGCCATCGGGTGCATACATGATCACCCGGCCGTTCATACCGAACCGCAGCTGTGCAATCGCGGCACGCTCCCCATCGGTGAAATGCGGCAACGGGCTGTCGAACAGATAATAGACCGACACGAATTCTCGCAGCGCTTCACCGGGAAGCGCATAATCCAGATGCGGCATTGACGACCCCATTCCACCGCTCAGTCACACGGGATATACCGTGTCGCGCCGACGGTGTTCCTTCTTTGTCGACCCATCAATGCTATAGCGTGAAAATGATGCAAAAAAAAGGCGATCTCGCTGCAATGAGCAAGATCGCCTTTAAGGAAAAGAACCCATGGCAAAATGCCAGGAGCCCTTCGGGTCGCAGCGCCTGTATAAATGCTGAACACGAAAATCGATTGGATGGATTCGACACAATGAAAAATCGTGGAAAATCCTGAGCCTAGCCTCGCACCTCGCAAAAGCGCGAAAAGCCGCAGAAATCCTTAGAACGCCAACGTAAGCCTTAGCCTCGCCCGCCCGAGGCGATCCATGCATCGATGCGTTCTTCAAGCACGGTCAGCGGCACCGGCCCACTTTTGAGCACCACATCGTGAAAAGCCCCATAGCTGAACGACTCGCCCAGCGCCTGTTGCGCACGCCCGCGCAGTTCCATGATCTTGAGCTTGCCGATCATATAGGCGTTGGCCTGGCCGGGGTAGACGACATAGCGTTCGATCGCCTTTGAGATGTCGCCGTCCGGGTTGGGGGTGTTGTCGGTCAGATACTGGATCGCCTGTTCGCGGCTCCAGCGCTTGTGGTGGATGCCGGTATCGACGACCAGGCGGCACGCGCGCCACAGCTCCATGCCCAGCCGCCCAAAATCCGAATAAGGGTCCTGGTAGAAGCCCATGTCCTTGCCCAGCTCCTCGGTATAAAGGCCCCAGCCTTCGGTGTAGGCGGTGACCCCGCCAAAGCGGCGGAACGGCGGCAGGTCGCCCAATTCGGTCTGCACCGCACGCTGCAGATGGTGGCCCGGCAACCCTTCGTGATAGGCCAAAGCCTCAAGTTCGGTCGTCGCCATATCCTTGAGGTTATACAGGTTCACATAATAGGTGCCGGGGCGTGATCCATCGGGCGCGGGGCTCTGGTAGAACGCCTTGCCCGCTGATTTCTCGCGGAACGCCTCGACCGCTTTGACCACCAAGGGTGCCTTGGGCAGGGTGTTGAAAAATGCGGGGAGCCGCGCCTCCATCGCCTTCATCTTGACATCGACCGCAGCGAGATACTCTTCGCGGCTGCCCATGTAGAACCGCTCATCGGTGCGCACGAAGGCGAAAAACTCCTGCAGCGTGCCGGTAAAGCCCACCGTCTTCATGATCTCGCGCATCTGCATGTGGATGCGCGCGACATTGTCGAGGCCGATCTGATGGATCTCGTCGGCGCTCAGCTCAGTTGTGGTGTAATTGGCCAGCCGCTCGGCATAATAATCCGCGCCGTCCTTGAAGCGCCAGACGCCGTCCTCGGTCGGGGCGATCGCCTGCTGGCGTTCCATCTCGGCAATCACCCGTTCATAAGCGGGCTTGACGCTGGTCAGCAGCGCCTGCTTGCCCGCCCCAATCAGTGCGGTCTTCTCTGCCTCGGCGATGTCCAGCGCGGTCACCTTCTGGGTCAGATCGGCGAGCAGGGCCGACGGTGCGCCACTGTCAAACGGCGCGCCCTTGATGACATTGCGCGCGTCATCGATGACGAACGGATAGACCCATCTGGGCGGCATCACCCCCATATCGGCGCGCGCCTTGGCTTCGGTCAGCATCCCGTCGAGTCGTGGCCCGATGCCCTGAAGCCGCGACACATAGGCCTCGGCATCGCTTTTGCTGGCGACGCGGTGGATGTTGATCAGAAAGGCAGGCATCTGCGCCTGCGCGCCGTTCATCTGGTCGAAAATATACGCGTTGCGTCGAAACGGGTGGGCGCGTGCCGCGCGCTCGGCCTGATATTCGAACAGGCGGATGCTCAGCCGGTCTTCCTCGCTGAGCTTGGCCGGATCGAACTGCGCGCGCAATGTCGCCAGCGCCTTTTGCCCGCGCTCGAAGTTCGCGATCTCGGCTGCATCGGTCGGGTCGTTCCATTTGCCGTAATCGGCATCGCGGATGCCGCGATATGCCTTGCCCTGCGGTTCTGCAGCCAGATTGTCAGCATCGACCTGCTCAAAAAAGGCCGCCAGCGCCGGGTCTTCGGCGGGCGCGGCAACGGTCGCGGTTTGCGCCTGAGCGGGAAACGCCAAAGCCAACGGGCTGGCGGCGATCAGCAGGGCAGAGGTAAGCAGACGAAGGGTCATATGCGACATTTCTTTTTATCAAAGCGTTGGCGCAAGGGTAAACCACGCCGCGCGCGGCTTGACCAGCCCCCCCCTTGACCACCCTACCCTCACCCCGCCATAGCCTGCGGCCATGCTGTTCACCCTCGCCCGCCCGGCCATTTTCACGCTCGATGCTGAACATGCGCATCGCTTGACCATCGCCGCGCTGCGGCTGGCCCCGGCGTCAGCCCCGCCGCGCGCTGACCCAATGCTGGCGATGCGCGTCGCCGGGCTGGATTTCCCCATGCCGGTGGGCCTTGCCCCGGGATTCGACAAGAATGCCGAGGTGCCGCACGCGATGTTCGGCTTTGGCTTCGGCTTTGTCGAGATCGGCACGGTGACGCCGATGGCGCAGAAGGGCAATGAACGTCCACGCCTGTTCCGGCTGGTCGAGGACAAGGCGGTGATCAACCGCATGGGCTTTAACAACGATGGCGCGGAGGCCGTGGTGGCACGGCTGAAGGCCGGGCAGAGCCGCCCCGGCATCATCGGCGTCAACATCGGCGCAAACAAGGATTCGGCTGATCGCATCGCCGATTATGCGACGATGACGCAGATCATGGTGCCGCTGGCGCGCTACCTGACCGTCAATATTTCATCGCCCAATACGCCGGGGCTGCGCGCGCTGCAGGATGCAGGCGCGCTGGCCGCGCTGATCGATGCGGTGCTGGCGGCGCGCGGCAACCATAGCTGCCCGGTGTTCCTGAAGCTCGCGCCCGATCTTGAGCCTGCCGACATCGACGACATCACCCGCATCGCGCTCGAGAAACGGCTCGACGCGCTGATCGTCTCGAACACCACGATCACCCGGCCCGCGTTGCATTCGCGCCATGCAGGCGAGGGCGGCGGCCTCTCCGGCGAACCCTTGCGCGATCTCGCGCAGCAGTGCTTGCGTGACTTTCGCGCGAGCAGCGGCGGTGCGATCCCGCTGATCGGCGTGGGCGGCATCGCCAGCGCCGAAGACGCCTATGCCCGCATCCGCGCGGGCGCTTCGCTCGTCCAGCTGTATTCGGCGCTGGTGTATGAAGGGCCGGGGTTGGCGGCGAAGATCAACCGTGGGCTTAAGGCGCTGCTGACGCGCGATGGCTTTGCGACGCTTGCTGATGCTGTGGGGGTGGATGTGGTGGGGGTGGATTGAGTCCGCTCGCATAAAGCTCAGCTGTTTTCCGGCGAACGCCGGAATCCAGGAGTCAGATAGCACTGACCCGCTCTGGACTCCGGCGTTCGCCGGAGAACGGCAGATCTGATGGGTTCGCGCCTTCGCGTCTTCGCGTGAAACAAACCCGCCCCACCACCAGCCTTGCCGCGCTGCCAGCCCGCGTTATAACCCTCGCGTATGATCACCTTGCCCCGCACGCTGCTCACCGCAGCCACCCTCGCCCTGTCATCTGTTTCCATCGCCTGCCAGGCACAGACCTCTGCGGACACCTCCGCCACCGCCGAACAAGGCAAGGGTGTGGTCTCATCTGCTGACGCGCGTGCCACCGCAGCGGGGCAGGAAATCCTGCGCAAGGGCGGATCGGCCAGCGACGCGGCGATGGCGATGATGCTCGCACTCACCGTGGTCGAACCGCAAAGCTCAGGCATCGGCGGCGGCGGCTTTTTGCTGCACCATGATGTCGCCTCCAACCGGATGCAGACCATCGACGGGCGCGAGATGGCCCCGGCATCAGCGAGCGAAACCCGGTTTGTAGACGCCGACGGCAAGCCGCTCGGCTTTCTTGACGCCTTTCAGGGCGGGCACAGCGTCGGCGTACCCGGCAACATCCGACTGATGGCGATGGCGCACGAAAAATGGGGCAAGCTGCGCTGGGCCGATCTGTTCGCGCCCGCGATCCGCCTGGCCGAAGACGGCTATGAGGTGTCCGATGTGCTGGCGCGCGCGTTGGCGCGGCTTGCGCCGATCTGGGCGCGCTTTCCCGATGCGCGGGCGATCTACTGGAACGCCGCCGGGCCGAAAACTGCAGGCGACCGGGTGACCAACCCGGCGCTGGCAGAGTTGCTCAGAGCGGTTGCGAACCAAGGTCCCGACGCATTCTACACCGGCAAGCACGGTCAGGCGCTGGTCGATGCGGTGAGCAAAGCCCCAGTCAACGCCGTGCCGATGACCATGGCCGATCTCGCCGCATACCGGGCGAAAGAACGCCCCCCGGTGTGCTCGCGCTATCGTGGCTACAAGGTGTGCGGCATGGGTCCGCCGTCATCGGGCGCGACCACCGTGCAGCAGATTCTGGGCATGCTGCAACCGCATGACATCGGCGCGCTGGGCAAGGACAATCCGCAGACCTGGCACCTGATCGGCGAGGCGATGCAGCTCGCTTATGCTGACCGCGAGCAGTATCTGGCTGATGCCGATCTGGTCTCGGTCCCAGTCAACGGCCTGCTTGATCCGACCTATGTCGCTGCGCGCGCCGCGCTGATCGATCCGGCCAAATCGCTTGGCAGCTATGCGGCAGGCAAACCGCCGGGGGCCCAGCCGCGCACCGCCGCAATCTCGAGCGAAGCAGCTGGCACCACCCATTTCGTTGCGGTCGATGGCGCGGGCAACATCGCCAGTATGACCTCGACCGTCGAAGGGCCGTTCGGCAGCCAGCTGATCGCCAACGGCTATTTCCTCAACAACGAGCTCACCGATTTCACCTTTGCGCCCGAGCAGGATGGCGCGCCGGTGGCCAACCGGGTGCAGCCGGGCAAGCGGCCCTTGTCATCGATGTCGCCGCACATCGTTTATGATGCTCATGACCGGCCGGTGCTGGCGCTCGGGTCAGCGGGCGGCAAGCGGATCATCATGCATGTCACCAAGGCGCTGATCGGCTTTATCGATTTTGGCCTGCCGGCCGCTGAGGCGCTCGCGCTGCCCAACATCTATTTCGGGCGCGGGTCGCTGCTGGTGGAGGAAGGCACCTCGCTCGCAGCAATGAACGAGGCGCTCGCCGCCTTTGGCCAGCCGGTGGTGGTCAGCGATGTCAGCTCAAAGCTCAATGCCGCTGAATATCGCGGTGGCGCATGGACCGGCGTTGCCGATCCACGCAGCCCGGGGATCGCTTTGGCCGAGTGATGCGTTGAGGGGAATGGCGCGCAATTGCTCCTGCCGACAAACCGGTCTAAAGCATTCGCCCACAGACCGCACAGCAAGCGCGGCGCAGACAGGAGCCTGTTGACGGTGATCGCGGACAAATCCATGGGCCAGTTCGCCCGGTTCGACAATCTGGTATCGATGTTCTTTGTGCGCGCCGATGAGCTGGGCGATGCGCCGTT
>NZ_JBGTFM010000140.1:0-3958 GCF_041747255.1 Blastomonas sp.
CCGAAGCGCTGCGCGAGCTGGACGAGGGCCTGCGCGAAATGCGCGAGGACCTGGCCGAGGCCCGGCGCGAACTGGAAGCGGCGCGCCGCGAAATGCGTCAGTCGCTTGTCGAACCTAACTGACGCGCGCGCCCATTCCATCTTCCGGCAGAAAGGCGAGGGCGGCTGGCAGAGCGGTTTTTGGTGAATTTTCCCGCTGCCTCTTTCGCTTGACCTTGATCAATGCCACTTAGGCGCGATGGAACTGCCTGTTGATCTGCCCACCGGGCTTGCCGAAACCGTTGAGCCATTGGTCCGGCGTGTGCTCGCGGGCAACCCGTCGCCGTTCACCTACACCGGCACGCAAACCTATGTGGTTGGCGCAGGCGCTGATGTCGCGGTGATCGATCCGGGTCCGGCGGACGATAATCATATCGCCGCGATCATGGCCACCGTCGGCGATGCGCGCATCGCTGCGATCATGTGCACCCACACCCACCGCGACCACAGCCCCGCCGCTGCGCCGCTTAAAGCCCACACTGGCGCGCCGGTGATCGGCTGCGCGCCGCTGATGCTCGCCGATGATGGTCCGCGTTCAGATGAAGCGTTTGATACCAGCTATACGCCCGACCGGGTGCTGACCGATGGTGAGCGGGTCACCGGCGATGGCTGGACGCTTGAGGCGGTTGCCACGCCCGGCCACACCAGCAACCATTTGTGTTTTGCGCTGCTGGAGAGCGGTGCGTTGTTCACCGGCGATCATGTCATGGGCTGGTCGACCAGTGTCATCTCGCCGCCCGATGGCGACATGGCCGCCTATATGGCGAGCCTTGCGCTGCTGCAGGACCGCACCGACCGTGTCTATTATCCTGCGCACGGTGCCCCAGTCGACAACCCGGCGCAGCTGGTGCGCGGCATGATGGGGCACCGCAAGCAACGCGAACGGCAGGTGCTGCGCCAGCTTGACGATGGGCCGCAAGCGATCGCCGCGATGGTGCCGCAGATGTACAAGGGCATCGATACCCGGTTGTACGGCACGGCGGGGCGGTCGGTGCTGGCGCACCTTATAGACCTCGAAACCCGCGGCGCGGTGGCGCGCGATGGTGAGATGTGGAGGCTGACTCATGGCGCTTAGAGGCTCCACCATCGGCCTGATGCTGTTTGCTGCTGTCGCCGTGGGCGCGGGCGGCACTTGGCTCGCATCGGGGTTGATCGAGGACAAGACCGAAATCTCGGCAGAAGCGATGCTCGCTGGCTTCGAGCGCACCAACCAGCTGGTCGTACTGATCGCGCAGGTCGTGCCCGTGGTGACCAACAAGGACCCCGGTTTTATCGGCATGTTCGACAGCGAGCAAACCGCGATCATCCCGGCGACGGTCAGCTATTCGGTCAATATGGCGCGGCTCGATGCCGATGCCATCGTCTGGAACGAGACCAAGCGCACGATGACCATCACCCTGCCGCCGATCATGATCCAGCCGCCAAACCTGCAGGAGCAGCAGGCGCGCTATTACCGCGATGGCCTGTGGGTGACCGGGCAGAGCGTTGAGCGATTGTTCAAGGCCAACTCCGCCTCCGCGCTCAAACAGGCGAAGGCGCTTGCCCGCAATGAGTCGCTTGTTGCCATCGCCCGGGCAAGCGCGCGCGATGCCATCACGCACAATGCGAAAGCGTATTTGAGCGGCGCAGGGATGCAAGATGCTGTAGTGACCGTCAAAATCGCCAATCAGGGAGCCAATCCACAATGACCGCACAACCCCGCGAAAACCTGTCCGGGCTTGACCTGCGCGCCGAGATCGACCGGCTGCGTAAAGAGCGCAATGCCGTCATCCTCGCGCATTATTACCAGAAGCCCGAGATTCAGGACATCGCCGATTTCGTCGGCGATTCGCTCGAGCTGTCGCGGATCGCGGCGGAGACGGACGCGGATGTCATCGCGTTTTGCGGGGTTAAGTTCATGGCCGAAACCGCCAAGATATTGAGCCCCGACAAGATTGTCGTCCTGCCCGATATGGACGCGGGTTGTTCGCTTGAAGACAGCTGCCCGCCGGACAAGTTCGCCGCCTTCCGCGCCGAGCACCCCGATCACATCGCGCTGACCTATATCAACTGCTCGGCGGCGGTGAAGGCATTGTCGGACATCATTGTCACATCATCGTCGGCGGAGAAAATTCTTTCGCAAATTCCGATGGACCAGAAGATCATTTTCGGGCCGGACAAGCACCTGGGCGGTTATCTCGTCCGCAAGCTGGGGCGCGAGATGCTGCTGTGGCCGGGCGTGTGCATCGTCCATGAGGCGTTCAGCGAAACCGAGCTGCTCAAATTGAAGGCGCAGCACCCCGATGCACCGGTCGCCGCGCACCCCGAATGTCCGCCGCACATCCTCGACCATGCCGATATGGTGGGCTCAACCAGCGCAATCCTGAAATTCGCGAAGGAAACGACCAGCACCACCGTGATCGTCGCCACCGAACCGCACATCATCCACCAGATGGAAAAGGCGGTGCCCGAAAAGACCTTCATCGGCGCGCCTGGGGCAGACGGCAACTGCAACTGCAACATCTGCCCCTATATGGCGCTCAACACGATGGAAAAGCTGTATGTCGCGCTCCGCGACCTCGAACCGCGCATCGAACTCGACGAAGACCTGCGGATCAAGGCCAAGCAGTCGCTCGACCGCATGCTTGAGATGGCGAGCAACACCGTGGGGCAAGGCGATCTGGGCAGGCCCGATCTGGCGCATCACGATTGAGGAGAGATGGCCGAGCGGACGAAGTAACTCAATTATTTGTGCGCCAGTAAGCGTGACCGCTACGCCGCATCCGCAATCGCCTTCGCGGCCATTTCCGGTTCCGCTGCGATCACCTTGAGATAGGCGCGGACGGCGGGCGGGGGCATGTGGCGGCCGATTTCATACTGGCGGATGTTGGCGAGCGGGATGCCATAAGCGCGGGCGAATTCGTCCTGGCTCATCCCCAGCCGGTTGCGCAGACGGCGGATGCGGCGCCCCATCAGTCCGCGCTCCAAACCGGCGACGGTGATATCGCGATCTTCCGGGTCGTTCGGATCAGCCGGAATCGCAATCATAGTCTCTTTGCTCACGCGAATTGCTCCTTCTTACGGATATGAAGCGGCAAGTGTCAGCGCGCCACACGTGGATCACGGTCCACAACTTGCCATCGACCCTGCCAATCGCCTTTGACCGCTTCTCTTCATCACCGATCCTGACGGTTGGGATGATCGCCACATCGGGGTCATCAAACACCCGCTTGCCAAATGCCAGCGGGACGCCGTGTTTGAAGCGGTTAATCTCGTCCTTGGCAGGATCGAACGTGATCTCCATCGGTGGTAAGTATATGTGAAACACACAGGCGTGGCAAGCGCCGGGGTTTGCGGCTAGACGTGACGCATGTCCTCAATCTTCACTTCCGTCGCCCCTGGCCAGCTTGCGGCTGTTGTCACCTTGCTTGAGATGCGCGCGCGGCCTGTTGCCCGGCCCTTGCCGCCGCTTGGCCTCCCGCTGCAGCTCAAGCGCTGGCATGCGCCTGCAGCCGACAAATATTTGACGCTCTACCGCCGGGTGGGGGAGCCTTGGCTGTGGGTGTCGCGGTTAATGATCGATGCGGACGCGCTCACCGCGATAATCCACGATCCTGCGGTGGAGGTTCGCGCACTTATCGACCGGCAGGGAATCGAGGTCGGCCTGCTGGAACTCGATTTTCGTGCGCCCGGCACCTGTGAGATCGCATTCTTCGGCCTAATCCCGGCGCTCACCGGCAAGGGCGTGGGGCAGTGGATGATGGCGCAGGCGCTGGCGCTGGCGTGGCGCGCCGGGGTGACGCGCGTGTGGCTGCACACCTGCACGCTCGATGATCCGCGCGCACTCGGCTTCTATCGCAAGCAGGGCTTCGTGCCGTTCGCGCGCGAGATCGAGACTTTACCCGATCCGCGCCTCACCGGGCTGATCGCGCGCGACGCTG